>NZ_DATBMI010000204.1:0-6001 GCF_036554925.1 Pedococcus sp. | reverse complement strand
GGCCGTAGGACAGGAAGACACAGGCCGCCAGCAGCAGACCCGACAGGGCGGCCCAGCCGACCTGCCCGTGGAGGGCGCGGGCGGTCACAGCCAGGGCCAGGCCAGCGGCGGCCCAGGCGGCGACTGCGGCGAAGGCTGCGTCGGCGGAGACGCCCTGCCACAACGCCGCGGGGCCCATCACGAGGAACGGCAGGGCAGTTCGCGCCACCCTCTCGTCACCCACGGCGCGCAGGGCCACAGCGACGGCCAGGGGGGTCGTGGCCGCCACGCCCACAACCCACAGACCCGCCTCGAGCCCCGTGCCGAGCCCCAGCCGGGCCAGCCCCACGAAGAGGAGGAGTGCGCCGGGCGGGTGACCGGCGACGTGGACCGCCCAGTGGTCCGGGTGGTCGAACGGGATGCGGTCGACGAAGCCACGCAGGGCCGCGGGCACGTCCCCGACCGACCGGGCCGTCGGGAGGTACTCCCTGCCCTGGTCGAGCGGCCCGGCCACCCCCGCCACTCCGTCGACGAGCGCCAGGGACAGCAGCCACCCGACTCCGACCAGCCAGGCCGCGGCAAGCAGAGCCGGCCAGGCCAGGCGGTCCGCCGCCCGGTGCAGGACCGGGGTGCAGGCCAGTGCGGCCAGCAGGGCGGCGGGCAGCGTGCCGGGGCCCAGCCGCGGCCGCCAGTCGGCGAGCAGGGGTGGCGCGGTGCCGGCCTTGACGTCGACGCCGAGCACGGCCGGGAGGGCCGCGGCGAGCAGGACGAGCAGGACTGCGCCGGCGACACCCCAGGCCGCCCGGCGTCTCGGGCCGGGTCCACCGGTCGCGTGCGCTGGGCGGTCCGCCAGCGTGCTCGTCATGCGTCGAGGCTGGCACGGTGCACCGGTCGCGGTGACGGTGGCGGCACGGGCTTCACACTCTCGTAAGGGTTGCGGCCACCGCGCCTGGCGTCCGGTGCCTAGCGTCGTGGGCATGACCTCCTGCGACCTGGTCCTCCCGTGCCGAGACGAGGCGGCGGCGCTGCGCGGGCTTCTCGTCAGGGTCCCGGCCTCCCTCTCCGTGATCGTCGTCGACAACGGCTCGACCGACGGGACCGCGGAGGTGGCGCGCGGGCTCGGCGCCCGGGTCGTCACCGAGCCGGTGCCGGGGTACGGCGCCGCCGTGCACGCCGGCGTCGCCGCGTCCGCGGCCGACCTCGTCGCAGTCATGGACGGCGACGGGTCGCTCGACCCCGTCGATGTGCTGCCTCTCGTCGCGTGCGTCGCCAGGGGCGGGGCCACCCTGGCAGTGGGTCGACGCAGGCCGGTCGCCGCGGCGGGGTGGCCCTGGCACGCCCGGCTCGGGAACGCGATGGCGCTGCGTCAGCTCCGGCGGCGAACGGGACTGCGGCTCAGCGACATCGGCCCAGTGCGGGTGTGTCCACGCGCGGACCTGCTGCGTCTCGGTGTCACCGACCGGCGCTCCGGCTACCCCGTGGAGCTGCTGCTGCGGGCCGCGCAGGCAGGGTGGGAGGTCGCCGAGCTCGACGTCGCCTACCACCCCCGCGCGGCGGGCACGCGGTCGAAGGTGTCGGGCTCGGTGCCGGGGACGCTGCGCGCGGCGCTCGACTTCGCCAGGGTGCTGTCGTGAGCGCCGCGGTGGTGGTGCTCGCCAAGGCCCCGGTCCCGGGGGTCGCCAAGACGCGGCTGGGCAGGACCGTCGGCGACGCTGCTGCCGCGGACCTCGCAGCCGCCGCCCTCCTGGACACCCTGGACGCGTGCTGCGCGGTCTTCCCTCCCGGCAGACGGGTGGTGGCCCTGGCGGGAGAGCTCGGTCCTGCCTGTCGTTCGCGGCAGCTCCGCGCGGCGCTGGCGGGGTGGCAGGTGACCGGGCAGCAGCCGGGCAGCCTGGGGGAGCGCATCCTCGGCGCGCTCAGGGAGACCCACGGGCTGACGGGTGGCCCGGTCGTCCTCCTCGGCATGGACACCCCACACCTGGAGCCTCGGGTCCTCACCGACGTGGTGGCCACGGTGATGACCACCGGGAGGCCGGTGCTGGGCCCCGCCCTCGACGGTGGCTGGTGGGTGCTCGCCACGGCGGATCCCGCGCAGGCCAAGGGGATCGCCGCGGTCGCGATGTCGCGGGCAGACACCTTCGCCGCCACCTGGCACGCCGTGTGCCGCGCGGCTGGCCCGCCGGCAACGGCACCGGTGATGCGGGACGTCGACACCGCGGACGACGCCGCGTGGGTTGCGTCGGAGGCCCCGAGGACCCGCTTCGCGCGGGCCTGGGCGGGTCACGGACACCAGCCCTTCGGCGAACCGCCCCAGGTGGCGACCGAGCCCGTGGCGTCGGCGCAGACGGTGGGCGTCCCATGAGGGGGTCGCCCACCTCGACGGCGTCGTCTGCACCGACGGCGTCGCCCGCGGAGGTCTACGCGGCGGCGCTGGGCGGCGCACCCTGCACCATCAGCGTGGACGGCCGGGTCCGACGCGTTCCCGTGCCCCGGTGGACCGGCGCGGTGACGGCGTCGGACCGCTTCCTGCTCGCGCACTGCGAGGGGCCGACCATCGACCTGGGGTGTGGCCCCGGGCGGCTGACCGCCGAGCTCGCCAGGCGTGGGGTGGACACCCTTGGCGTGGACGTCTCGGCCGAGGCCGTGGCGGCGGCCTGGGCGCGTGGTGCGCCCGCAGTGCGCGCCGACCTGTTCGGTGCCCTGCCTCACGAGGGGCGTTGGGGGACAGCGCTGCTCGCCGACGGGAACGTCGGCATCGGCGGGGACCCGGCGCGGCTGCTCGCCCGGGTTCGCGACCTGGTGGCTCCGGGCGGGAGGGTGGTCCTGGACTGCGCACCACCGGGCACCGGACTGACCGTCCGCGTCCTCCACCTGCGCGCCGGAGGTCTCGTCTCGGCGCCCTTCCCGTGGGCCGAGGTGGGGCCGGAGGCACTGACCCGCGTGGCGGTCGAGGCGGGCCTCCATCCGGGCGGCGTCAGCGGGTGGCGGCGCCGCTGGGTGGCGGTGCTGCACCGGCCTGCAGGGGGGACGCGATGGCGTACCTGAGCGGTCGCGGCCTGACGACGCGTCTCGAGCGCGCCGTCGACCGGGCGGTTCCGCGCGAGCAGGCGTTCACGAGCCGGTTGCGCGGGCCGGAGGTGGCCTCGCGGGTGGGGGCCTGGCTCGGGGGCTGCTTCGTGCTCGCCCTCCTGACCGGTGTCTACAGCCATGTCGCGCAACAGTCCTCGCCGGTCCTCCCACTTCCGGGACGCCCCGTCTCGCTCTACCGCCTCAGCCAGGGCCTGCACGTCGCGGTGGGCACTGCCGCGGTGCCGTTGCTGCTGGTGAAGATGTGGGCGGTCTACCCCAGGCTGTTCGCACGTCCGCCGCGCCCGCGCCGGGACGTGGCCCTGCACGCGCTCGAGCGGGCCTCGATCGCCGTGCTCGTCATGAGCGCGATCTTCCAGCTCGCCACCGGGCTGGCCAACGCGGCCCAGTGGTACCCGTGGGGGTTCGGCTTCCGGGGCACCCACTACGCGGTCGGTTGGGTCGCCGTGGGGGCGCTGCTCGTTCACGTCGCCGTGAAGCTGCCCGCCGTCCGCGATGCCTTCGCCGGCGGGCTGACCGAGGAGGAGGCTCCGCCGCCGGGCGGGCCCGCGGCGCTGACCCGACGGTCGCTCCTGCGGGTGACGTGGGTGGCGGCGGGCGCCACGGTGCTGGCGACCGCAGCCGCCGGGGTGCCGGGGCTGCGCCGCGTGTCCGTGCTGGCCGTGCGGACCGGGGACGGCCCCGGCGGCGTGCCCGTCAACAGGTCGGCGGCGGCTGCAGGCGTCACGGGGCTGGCCTCTGACCCGGACTACGCCCTGACCGTGACGGGTCCCGGCGGGACGGTCCGGCTGGGACGCACCGAGCTCGAGGCCCTGCCGCAGCACAGCGCCGACCTTCCCATCGCGTGCGTCGAGGGCTGGAGTGCCTCCGGGACCTGGACCGGCGTGCGGGTGCGGGATCTCGTCGCCCTCGTGGCCGCTCCGCCCGGGGCCGCCGTGCTCGTGCGGTCGCTGCAGCCGCGCGGGGCCTACCGTGAGAGCCGGCTGCCGGGGAGTGTGGCCAGGGACCCGCTGACCCTGCTCGCACTGGGCCTGGGCGGGAAGCCGCTCAGCCTCGACCACGGCTACCCCTGCCGGGTCATCGCCCCGAACCGCCCGGGCGTGCTGCAGACCAAGTGGGTCTCGCACCTCGAGGTCGAGGCGTGAGGACCTCCCGCGCGATGCCGGCCACCCGCGCGGCCCTCGGCCTCGCGGGTCTCGCCGCCGCGGCATACGGCGGTCTCTCCCTGGTGCGACTCGGCGCCGACAACTTCGTGGCCGCGCTGCCCTGGCTGGTCGGCGGCGTGCTCGTCCACGACGCCTTGCTCGCCCCGGCCGTCGTCCTGGCAGGCGTCGTCGCCGCCGCGCGACTTCCCGACTGGGCCCGGGGGGCTGCGGCCGGGGCCCTCGTCGTGCTGGGCCCCCTCACCCTCGCCGCCCTGCCCGCGCTCGGCCGTTTCGGGGCCCGGCCCGACAACCCCACCCTGCTCGACCGCCCGTATGCCGCAGGGTGGGCGACCGTTGCCGCACTAGTGTTGGCGGTGGCGGGTGCCGCGGCCCTGACGGCCCGCCGACGCGGAGGAGCACACCGTGGCTGACGTCCTCGTGGTGGACGACGACCGGACCGTGAGGGAGGTCGTGGTGTCGTACCTGCGCGCGGGCGGCCACGAGGTGACCGAGGCGGGCGACGGCGAGAGCGCCCTCACCGCGATGCAGCGCCGGCGGGCGGACCTCGTCGTCCTCGACCTGATGCTGCCGGGCCTCGGCGGCCTCGAGGTCTGCCGTCGTCTGCGGGAGACCACCGACGTGCCCATCATCATGCTCACCGCGTTGGGGGCCGAGACGGACCGTGTCGTGGGGCTGCGGCTCGGGGCCGACGACTACGTCACGAAGCCGTTCAGCCCGCGCGAGCTGGCGCTGCGGGTCGACTCGGTCCTGCGGCGGGTCGGCCAGCGCGCCAGCCGGGGCGCGACCGCCGTCGACGGTGACCTCGTGGTCGACCCGGCGCAGCACCTCGCGACCCTGGCGGGCGAGCCCCTCGCGCTCACGACGCGCGAGTTCGACCTGCTGCAGTTCCTCCTGGCCAACCCGCGCGTGGCGTGGTCCCGGGAGCAGCTCCTGCGCGAGGTGTGGGGGTGGTCCTTCGGCGACCAGTCGACCGTGACCGTCCACGTCCGGCGCCTGCGCGAGAAGGTCGAGACGGACCCGACGCACCCCACGCGCCTGGTCACCGTCTGGGGTGTCGGCTACCGGTGGGAGCCTCGGTGACCCGCGACCAGGTGGAGGTCGTCCTCATCGCCGCCGGGTGGTCGCTGGCCGTCGGCGCCGTCTGCGCGGTGCTGAGCTGGCGGCTGCAGCGTGCGTCGATCCGCTGGTCGGCCGGGCTCATCGCCGCCGTTGCCGTCGGAGGCATCCTCGCCGGGGTGGTCGGAACGGCCCAGGCGATGTTCCTGTCCTTCCACGACCTGCAGGTGGTCCTCCTCGTGTGTGCCGTCTCGGGCCTGGTGTCATTGGGCTTCGCCCTGTGGCTGTCGCGGCGCCTGGTCGCGTCCGTCCAGACCCTGCGCGACAGTGCCCACCGCCTCGGCAGCGGCGAGCGGGTCGAGGCGACCGCCGGGGGGCCGCGGGAGTTCCGCGCGGTCAGCGACGAGCTGGCACGCAGCGGCAGCCAGCTGCGCGACGCGCGGGAGCGGGAGCAGCGGATGGAGCAGTCGCGGCGGGAGCTGGTCGCGTGGGTCTCGCACGACCTCCGCACCCCGCTCGCCGGGCTGCGGGCGATGGCCGAGGCCCTCGAGGACGGCATCGCCGAGGACCCGGCCCGCTACCACCGGCAGATGCTCGGCGAGGTGGACCGCATGGTGCTCATGGTCGACGACCTCTTCGAGCTGTCCCGCATCCATGCCGGGACGCTCAGCCTCTCTCTGCAGACCCTGCCCCTCGGCGACGTGGTGAGTGAG
>NZ_DATBMI010000194.1:0-4101 GCF_036554925.1 Pedococcus sp. | reverse complement strand
CCGACGCTGGTGCAGGGTCTCTCGCTCGGCTGCGGCGAGCGGGGCGCCGGAACCGAAGGGCGGTGGGCACGATGGCGACGTCCCTGACGTTCCACGGCGCCGCGGGCACCGTGACGGGGAGCAAGTTCCTCCTCGAGCACGGGCGGCGCCGGATGCTCGTGGACTGCGGCCTCTACCAGGGCGAGCGCGAGTGGCGGCGGCTGAACTGGGCGCCCGTCCCGTTCCTGCCCAGCGGCGTCTCCGACGTGCTCCTGACCCATGCACACCTCGACCACTGCGGCTACCTGCCCGCGCTGGTCCGCAAGGGGTTCACCGGGCCGGCCTGGGCCACCAGGGGCACGGCCGAGCTCGCGGCGATCGTGCTGCGCGACAGCGCCCACCTGCAGGAGGAGGACGCCGAGTACGCCCGGCGCGGCGGCTACTCACGCCACGACCCACCGCTGCCGCTCTACACCGAGGCGGACGCCGAGCGGGCGATCCGGGCCCTGCACACCCGTGGGTTCGGCGAGCTCGAGCCCCTCGGGGACGGCGTGGCCTTCACCTTCCACCGGGCCGGTCACATCCTCGGGTCGTCCACGGTGCTGCTCGAGCTGGGGAGTGCGAGCGTGCTGTTCTCCGGGGACCTCGGCCGCCCGGTCCACGACCTGCTCCTGCCCCGGGAGGACCCCTCGTCGGCCCGCACCGTCGTGATCGAGGCGACCTACGGCGACCGCGAGCACCCCGAGCCCGCCGCCGAGGAACACGCCGCTCTTGCCGACGTCATCCGGCGCACGGTCCGCAGGGGAGGCTCGGTGGTCATCCCGGCGTTCGCGGTCGACCGGACCGAGCTCGTGGTGATCGCCCTGGCCCGCATGCTGGAGCGCGGTGTCATCCCCCACGTGCCCATCTACATCGACAGCCCGATGGCCCTGGCGGCGCTCGAGGTCTACCGCCGGGCGGAGTACCGCCACGAGCTCCGTCCCGGCGCTGCCGACGCCCTGGACCGGCTGAGCGGCCTGCGGGAGGCGCGCACGGCCGACGAGTCGCGGGACCTCAACGCCCCGCACCAGCCCTCGGTCGTCATCTCGGCCTCCGGCATGGCCTCGGGCGGTCGCGTCGTGCACCACCTGCGGCACCTGCTTCCCGACCGGCGCAACGCCGTCGTGCTCACCGGCTACCAGGCCGTCGGAACCCGCGGGCGCGCCCTGGCCGACGGGGCCCACGAGGTGAAGATCATGGGCCGCTACGTGCCGGTGCGGGCCGAGATCGTCACGGACGAGGAGTTCTCGGTGCATGCCGACGCCTCCGAGCTGGTCGACTGGCTGGTGCGCATCCCCCGGCCTCCCGAGACGGTGTACGTCGTGCACGGGGAGCCGGGGGCGGCCGCCAGTCTCGCCGCGCGGATCCGGCACGAGACCGGCTGGACGGTCGCCGTGCCGCGCCTCGGCGAGCGGGTCCTCGTGGACTGAGACGGGCGACAGGTCAGGAGGAGACCCGCAGCACCGCTGCGCCGCGCACGTCCCCGGCGGCGACGTGCGCCAGCGCCTGGTCAGCGGCGTCGAACCCGAACGTGGTCGTGGTCGGCCTCAGGCCGAGACGGGCAGCCAGGGTGAGGAACTCCTCGCCGTCGCGTCGGGTGTTGCTGGTGACCGAGCAGACGCTGCGCTCACGGAACAGGTGCCGCTGGTAGTCCAGCGGCGGGATCTGCGTGACGTGGATGCCGGCGAGCGCCAGCGTGCCGCCCGCCTCGAGCGACTCCAGGGCCACCGGCACCAGGTCGCCGGCGGGGGCGAAGACGATCGCCGAGTCGAGCTTCACCGGGGCCGGGTCACGCGGCCCACCCACCGAGGCGGCACCGAGCTCCCGCGCGAGCTCGCGGGCCTGCACACCGCGGGTCAGGACGTGCACCTCCGCCCCCTGCGCCAGGGCGACCTGGGCGGTGAGGTGGGCGCTGGCCCCGAACCCGTAGATCCCGAGACGCCCGCCCACGGGCAGCCTCGCCCGGCGCAGCGACCGGTAGCCGATGATCCCGGCGCACAGCAGCGGCGCGGCCTGCTCGTCAGAGAAGCCGGCCGGCAGACGGTAGGCGAATCCCTCTGGCACCACGGCGAACTCGGCATACCCACCGTCAGAGTCCCAGCCGGTGTACTGCGAGGCCTCGCACAGGTTCTCGCGCCCGGAGCGGCACCAACGGCATACGCCGCAGGTGGCGCGGAGCCACGCGATGCCGACGCGGTCCCCCACCGCGAACCGGCTCGCTCCCGCGCCGACGGCCACGACCGTGCCCACCACCTCGTGCCCGGGGACCGCTGACGGCCGGCGCGGTGGCAGGTCCCCCTCGGCCAGGTGCAGGTCGGTCCGGCACACCCCGCAGCAGCCGACCTCGACCAGCACCTCGCCCGCCCCCGGCTCCGGGCGCTCGCGCTCCCCCAGGCGGAGCGGGCGCGCGTCGAGCGGGCCCGGCTCGACCACCGCCCAGGCCCGCATCGACGGACCGCCGGTCACGTCACCGTGATGTGCGTGGTCTTGGCCTCGCTCGCCTTCGGCATCGTGATGGTGAGGACCCCGTCGGTGAGGACCGCCGTGACCCCCTTCTCCTCGACCGGGCTCGGCAGGATCGCCTCGTAGCTGAACGTGCCGGTGACCCGGGTGGTGTGCCGCAGCACGCCCTTGCGCTCCTTCTCGACGCGCTTGCCGTGGACGGTGAGCCGCCTATCCGAGATGTCGATCGCGATGTCGCCCTTCTCGACGCCGGGCAGGTCGAGCTCGACGGTGAACGCCTCATCCGTCTCGTGCAGGACGCCGCCCGGGGCGTAGTCGAACGCGGCGGGGAGGGCGGGCCACATGTCCTCCATGAGCTCGCGCATCCGGCTGCTCCACGGCGCGATGTCGTCCCAGGGGGACCGTCGGCGCAGCTCCGTGGACCGCGGCGTCGTGCTGTTCGTGGTCATCGCCAACCTCCTTGTCAGGTCAGGGGTGCAGCACTTCCACACCCCCCTTCCCTCCCGGCCTCAGTCCACGCCCGGACCACGACGGAAGACAGTGGCTTTGGTCCCTGTCCCACCCACTGGCGCGCCGGGGATGGTGGTCACATGGCCGACTCGGTGGCGGAGCGTGGTGCGGCACCTGAGCGCGTCACGGTGGAGGGGGTGGCCGCCGAGCGGCCCCCGATCGTGCACGTCCCGGCGCGGCCTCCACAGGTCGGGGACTACGAGGCGCGCTGCCGCTCCTTCACGTGGGCCGAGGCGCGCGACTGGCTCGACGGACTGCCGGGCGGCGGGCTGAACATCGCCCACGAGGCCGTCGACCGCCACGCCCGCGGGCCGCTCGCCGACAGCGTGGCGCTGCGCTTCCTCAGCCGCACCGAGCCCACCACGGAGATGACGTATGCCGCCCTGGCGCGGCACACGGACGCCGTCGCCGTTGCGCTGCGCCGCCTCGGCGTCGAGAGGGGTGACCGGGTGTGCACACTCCTGCCGCGCTCCCCCGCGCTCTACCTCACCGCCCTGGGCGCCCTGAAGGTGGGCGCGGTCTACTGCCCGCTCTTCCCGGCCTTCGGGATGGACCCGGTGCGCCAACGGCTGCAGCTCGGGGGCGTCAGGGTCCTGGTCACGGACGCGGAGTCCTACGCGCGCAAGATCGCACCGGCACGTGACGACCTCCCCGACCTGCAGACGGTGCTCCTCGTGGGCGACGGCCCGGGCGTCGACGGCACCCTGGCGTGGGACGAGACCCTTGCCGAGGCAGAGGCAGAGCTCGACCGCGAAGGGTTCGCCATCACGCCGACGCGGCCGGATGACCCCGCCCTGCTGCACTTCACGAGCGGGACGACCGGGCGCCCCAAGGGAGCCGTGCACGTGCACCAGGCCGTCGTCGCACACCACGCCACGGCCCGCTTCTCGCTCGACCTGGCAGCCGGCGACGTCTACTGGTGCACCGCTGACCCGGGCTGGGTGACCGGCACGTCCTACGGCATCATCGGCCCGCTCACCCGGGGCGCGACCATCGTGACCGACTCGGCGGACTTCGACGCACGGCGCTGGTACGCCATCCTCCAGGACGAGCGGATCGAGGTCTTCTACACCGCGCCGACCGCGCTGCGGATGCTGATGCGCAAGGGCG
>NZ_DATBMI010000109.1:0-47798 GCF_036554925.1 Pedococcus sp. | reverse complement strand
CACTCCCAGGAGGACGCGATGAAGCGGTGGGGCAAGCGCGGGTTCGTGCTCGCGCTCGGACTGGTGCTGGCCAGCACGGGATGTGCTGGCGCCGGTGGCGGCGGCGGCGCCGGTGGCGGCGACGCGAACAGCATCTCCGTGCTCATGGTCAACAACCCGCAGATGGAAGACCTGCAGAAACTCACGGCCGACAACTTCACGAAGCAGACCGGCATCACGGTCAACTACACGGTGCTCCCCGAGAACGACGTCCGCGACAAGATCAGCCAGGAGTTCACCAGCCAGGCGGGGCAGTACGACGTGGCGTCGCTGAGCAACTTCGAGATCCCGATCTACGCCAAGGCAGGGTGGATCGCGCCGATGGACGACTTCATCGCCAAGGACCCGGAGTTCGACCAGGACGACATCCTGGCGCCGATGACGACCTCCCTCTCCAGCGAGGGGAAGGTCTACGGCCAGCCGTTCTACGGCGAGTCCTCGTTCCTCATGTACCGCAAGGACATCCTCGCGGCCAAGGGCGTCACCATGCCGGACCGGCCCACGTGGCAGCAGGTCGCCGAGATCGCCGCCGCGGTCGACGAGGCCGAGCCCGGCATGGCCGGCATCTGCCTGCGTGGCCAGCCCGGGTGGGGGCAGGTCTTCGCCCCCCTGACCACGGTGGTCAACACCTTCGGCGGCACATGGTTCGAGAAGGACTGGACGCCCAAGGTCAACGCGCCGGAGTTCACGGAGGCCGTGAGGTTCTACGTCGACCTGGTCCGTGAGCACGGCGAGCGCGGCGCGCCGCAGGCGGGCTTCACCGAGTGCCTGAACAACCTCACCCAGGGCAACGCGGCCATGTGGTACGACGCCACCTCGGCGGCGGGCTCGCTCGAGGCGGACGACTCGCCGGTGAAGGGCAAGCTCGGCTACGTCGCCGCGCCGGTGGTGAAGACCGACAGCTCCGGCTGGCTGTACGCCTGGTCGTGGAGCATCCAGCAGGCCAGCACGAAGCAGGAGAACGCCTGGAAGTTCATCTCCTGGGCCAGCGGCAAGGAGTACGAGCAGCTCGTGGGCGGGAAGCTCGGCTGGTCGAAGGTCCCCGCGGGCAAGCGCTCCTCCACCTACGAGAACCCCGACTACCTCGAGGTCGCCAAGGCCTTCGCCGTGCCGACCAAGAACGCGATCGAGGCCGCCGACCCCGAGAACCCGGGTGTGCAGCCCCGCCCGGCCATCGGAATCCAGTTCGTCGACATCCCGGAGTTCCCCAACCTCGGCACCCAGGTGAGCCAGGACATCAGCGCCGCGATCGCGGGGCAGACCAGCGTCGAGGAAGCCCTCGACAAGGGCCAGCAGCTCGCCCAGGACGTGGCCGAGCGCTACCAGGCAAGGGAGCAGTGATGGCCTCCGCAACCACGACCGCGCCCACGGGGAACGGCGCGGCGATGCGCAAGGCTGGCGAGTGGGCCCGGCGCGCGCCGCTCCTTCCCGCGCTCATCTTCGTGATCGCGATGACGCAGCTGCCCTTCCTGGCGACCATCGTCATCTCGTTCATGAACTGGAACGCCTACTACCCCGACGAGCGCGGCTTCACCGGCTTCGACAACTACGTCGCGGTCTTCACCGACACCAACGCCCGCAGTGCCGTCATGGTGACCATCGTCCTCACGGTCTCGGTCGTGCTCATCAGCCTGGCGCTCGGGCTGGGGATCGCCCTCCTGCTCGACCGCAAGTTCCGCGGGCGCAGTGCCGTGCGGACCATGATGATCACCCCGTTCCTCATCGTCCCCGTGGCGGCGGCGCTGCTGTGGAAGCACGCCCTCTACAACCCGGAGTACGGCCTGCTCAACGGCATGCTCACCTGGGTCTTCGGAGAGGACGCACCGCAGCCCGACTGGATCAGCAACAACCCGCTCCTGGCGATCATCGTCGCCATCGTCTGGCAGTGGACCCCCTTCATGATGCTGATCCTGCTCGCCGGGCTGCAGAGCCGTCCGCTCGACGTCGTCGAGGCAGCCCGTATCGACGGGGCGAGCACGTGGCAGATCTTCACCAACATGACGCTCCCGCACCTGCGGCAGTACATCGAGCTCGCGGGCCTGCTGGGCGCCATCTACGTGGTGCAGAACTTCGACCACGTCTTCACCATCACCTCGGGCGGGCTCGGCACCGCCAACCTGCCGTACTTCATCTACCAGACCTTCTACACGGCACAGGACTACGGCCGCGCCTCCGCCGCCGGGGTCGTGGTGGTCGTCGGGACCATCGCCATCGCCACGGCTGCGCTGCGCACCGCGTTCAGCCTGTTCAGGGAGGAGACCCGATGAGCACCACGACCAAGCCCACGTCTGTGCCGCAGGGGCCGAGCCGGGCCCCGGGCAGCGGGCAGGTCGGGCCGACCGCAGGCCGGACCTTCACCCATCGCAAGCCACCCCGCTCGGGCATGCTGCTCACCCTCCTGGCCTGGGTCGTGGGGCTGCTCTTCGCCCTCCCCGTGCTGTGGATGGCACTGACGTCCTTCCACAGCGAGACGGATGCGGCGACCAACCCCCCGAGCGTGTTCGCCCCGCTCAGCCTCGAGGGCTACCGCACGTTCTTCGACGCCAACCCCTGGCCGCCGCTGCTCAACTCGCTGACCGCCAGTGTCCTGTCGACGGTGCTGGTGCTGGTGCTCGCGTTCCCCGCCGCCTATGCCCTCTCGATCAGGCCGGTGAGGAAGTGGACGGACGTGCTCTTCTTCTTCCTCTCGACGAAGATGCTCCCGGTCGTGGCGGGCATCCTGCCGCTCTACCTGTTCGCCCAGAGGGCCCACCTGCTCGACAACATCTGGTGGCTCATCGTCCTGTACACCTCGATGAACCTGCCGATCGCCGTGTGGATGCTGCGCTCGTTCCTGGCCGAGGTGCCGGTGGAGATGCTCGAGGCCGCCCAGGTCGACGGCGCAAGCCTCCCCCGGACGCTGCGCGACGTCATCGCCCCCGTCGTCATGCCGGGCATCGCGTCGGCGGCGCTGATCTGCTTCATCTTCAGCTGGAACGAGCTGCTGCTGGCCCGGGTCCTGACCAGCACGGTCGCCGCCACCGCACCGGTCTTCCTCACCGGCTTCGTCACCAGCCAGGGGCTCTTCCTGGCGAAGGTGTGCGCGGCCTCCCTGGTCGTCTCGCTGCCGGTCCTGGCCGCGGGCTTCGCCGCCCAGGACAAGCTGGTGCAGGGCCTGTCGATGGGGGCGGTCCGGTGACCGCCACCCCTGCCCCCCCCCCCCCGCCCCCCCCCCCGTCGGCGCCGTTGCCCTCGTCGGGGTCCGCGCGCAGGACCATCCCGCTGTCCCAGGCCACCCTCGCCGACCTCGACCCGAGGGTGGCCCGGCCGGCCTACGACCGCTCTGCCGTCACCGCCGGCATCGTCCACTTCGGCGTCGGGGGCTTCCACCGGGCGCACGAGGCGATGTACCTCGACCGCCTCATGAACGACGGCCGTGCCCTCGACTGGGGGATCTGCGGGGTCGGGGCGCTCCCCCACGACCGCCGGATCATCGAGACGCTGAGCGGCCAGGACGGTCTCTACACCCTCGTCGTCAAGCACCCGGACGGCCGCCTCGAGCCGCGGGTCATCGGCTCGGTCGTCGAGACGATGTTCGCGCCGGACGACCCTCAGGCGGTCGTGGTGCGCCTGGCCGACCCCGCCACGCGCATCGTGTCGCTGACCATCACCGAGGGCGGATACCTCGTCAACCAGGTCACCGGCGAGTTCGCTGCCGACGACCCGTCCATCCAGGCCGACCTGGCCGACGACGCCACACCCTCCACGGTGTTCGGCTACCTCACCGCGGCCCTGGCCCTGCGGCGGGAGCGTGGCGAGGCGCCCTTCACGGTGATGTCGTGCGACAACCTGCCCGACAACGGCGACGTCGCACGGCGCATGCTGTGCGCCTTCGCCCGGCTGAAGGACCCCGCCCTCGCCGACTGGATGGAGGCCGAGGTCGCCTTCCCCAACTGCATGGTCGACCGGATCACCCCGGTCACCGCAGAGCCCGACGTCGAGCGCCTGGCCGACGAGTTCGGCGTCCGTGACGGCTGGCCCGTGGTCTGCGAGCCGTTCACGCAGTGGGTGCTCGAGGACCACTTCGGGCAGGGCCGGCCGCCGTTCGAGGAGGCTGGCGTGCAGATGGTCGACGACGTCGTGCCCTACGAGCTCATGAAGCTGCGGCTGCTCAACGCCAGCCACCAGGCGCTGTGCTACCTCGGCCACCTCGCCGGCTACCGCTACGCGCACGAGGTGTGCCGGGACCCGCTCTTCGCGGAGTTCCTGCTCGCGTACATGGAGCGCGAGGGCTCGCCCACCCTCCCTGAGGTGCCGGGCGTCGACCTCGACCGCTACCGCCACCAGCTCATCGAGCGCTTCGCCAACCCCGAGGTGCGCGACACGCTGGCCCGCCTCTGCGCCGAGAGCTCGGACCGGATCCCCAAGTGGCTCGTCCCGGTGATCCGCGCCAACCTCGAGGCCGGTGGCGAGATCGAGCGCTCGGCGCTCGTCGTCGCATCGTGGGCCCGCTACGCCGAGGGCATCGACGAGCGGGGCCAGCCCATCGAGGTCGTCGACCGGCTCAAGGACCGCGTCATTTCAGCGGCCGCGCGACAGGACGAGGACCCGCTCGCGTTCATCCGTGACCGCGACCTGTTCGGCGGCCTGGCCGACGACGAACGCTTCGTGGCGGCCTACACCCCGGCGCTGCACGCGTTGCACACCCGGGGCGCACGGGCCACGCTGGAGGCCCTGACAAAGGAGGGCTGATGCGGGCCGCTGTGCCGAACCGACCCGGCGGGGGCTGCCGTGTGGCAGACACCGGTGACTCCGGCAGCGACTGCATCGTCCGGGAGGACTGACATGGCCAGGAAGCTCGTGGCCGGCGTGGACTCCTCCACCCAGTCCACCAAGGTCGTGGTGTGCGACGCGGAGACCGGCGAGGTCGTGCGCACCGGCAGGTCCCCGCACCCCGACGGCACCGAGACGCCTCCCTCGCGCTGGTGGGACGCCTACCGGTCAGCGACCGCGAACGGGCTGCTGGACGGCGTGGCCGCCATCGCCGTCGGAGGCCAGCAGCACGGCCTGTGCGCGCTCGACGAGAGCGGCGAGGTCGTCCGGGATGCCCTGCTGTGGAACGACACCCGCTCGGCCGGTGCAGCCGCCGACCTCGTCGACGAGCTCGGCGGGCCCCGCGCCTGGGTGGAGGCCGTGGGGCTGGTGCCTGTGGCCAGCTTCACCGTCACGAAGCTGCGGTGGCTCGCGGAGCACGAGCCGGAGAGCGCCACACGCGTCCATGACGTCGTCCTCCCCCACGACTGGATCACCGGCCAGATCCTCAAGCAGGGCAACGGCTTCCGCGAGTGGACCACCGACCGGGGCGACGCGTCGGGCACCGGCTACTGGTCAGCCGTCACCGAGTCGTACCGACCCGACCTGCTGGAGAAGGCCTTCGGCAGGGTGGTCGGCACCCCCCGGGTCGCCGGGCCCTCCGAGGTGGTCGGCGAGACGGACACGGGTCTGCTCGTCGCGGCCGGCACGGGCGACAACATGGCCGCGGCACTGGGCCTCGGCGTCACGGCGGGCGACGTCGTGGTCTCCCTCGGCACCAGCGGCGCGGTCTTCGCCGAGCACGACCGGCCCGTGCTCGACGACGGCGGCGACGTGGCGAGCTTCGCCAGCGCCTCCGGCGCCCACCTGCCCCTGATGTGCACCCTCAACGCCGCCCGCGTCCTCGCCGCCGCGGCCCGCATCCTCGACACCGACCACACCGGTCTCGACGCGCTGGCCCTCGCGGCCGAGCCGGGAGCAGGCGGCCTGACGCTGCTGCCCTACCTCGACGGGGAGCGCACGCCCAACCTGCCGGACGCCACCGGCACCCTGGGTGGGCTGACCCGGTCCAACGCGACACCGGAGAACCTCGCCCGCGCCGCGGTCGAGGGGATGCTGTGCAACCTCGTCTCCGGCGTCGGCTCGCTCACCCGGCTCGGCATCCAGGCCCGACGGGTGCTGCTCATCGGTGGCGCGTCGGCCTCGTCAGCGGTCCGGGCCGTCGCACCGATGCTCTTCGGCGTGCCGGTCGCCGTCCCGAGCCCGGGCGAGTACGTCGCGGTGGGCGCTGCCCGCCAGGCTGCCTGGGCGCTGCTCGGTGGTGAGGCACCGCCCGCCTGGCCGGTGCGCACCGACACCGAGGTCGAGCCGCCCACCGGGCCGGAGGGCTCGCAGGTCACCAACCGGTATGCCGCGCTGCTGCGGACCGTCCACGGCCGCTGACCCCGCCGGCCACCGCAGTGCCGGCCCGGCAGCGCGGTGCCGGTCCGGCAGCGCAGTGCCGGACCGGCATACGGCGGTCAGGCCCGGCCGTGCGCCGCGCGGCTGCGGCGGCTCAGGCTGTCGACGGTGACCGCCAGGAGGAGCACGGCGCCGGTGACCATGTAGCGGATCGAGGAGTCGAGGTTGAGCAGGCTCAGGCCGCTGGAGATCGACTGGATGACGATGATCCCGAGGAGCGCGGAGTAGGCCGAGCCGCGACCGCCGAAGAGGCTGGTGCCGCCGATGACGGCCGCCGCGATCGCGTTGAGGTTGGTGTCGCCGCCGCCGCTGCTCTGGTTGGCCGCGGCGAGGCGCCCGGCCGCGAGGATGCCGCCCAGCGCGGCGAACGTCGAGCACAGCGCGAAGACCGACAGGTAGATGCCCTTGACGTTGATGCCCGCACGGCGGGCGGCCTCGACGTTCCCGCCGACCGCCATGACCGAGCGGCCCCAGCGGGTGCGGCGGATCGCGAAGTCCATGACGACGACGAGGCCGACGAAGAGCAGGAACATCACCGACACACCGCGGTCGCGGTTGAGCACGTAGGTCGGGACGAGCAGGACAACCGCGAGCAGCGCGGCGCGTACGGCGATCATGGCGTTCGGCGTCGTCGAGAGCCCGGCCGCCTTGCGCTGCATGTTGGTGCGCAGCCGGGCGCCGGCGAAGGCGGCGACGACCAGGACGACGAGGACGTACGACACCGCGATGGGCAGGAAGGTCTGCTGCGCGAACTTCACGATGCCCGACTCGAACGGGATGTTGATCGTCCCCTCCTTGCCGAGGACGTACAGCTGGAGGCCGAGGATGCCGAGCAGCCCGGCGAGGGTGATGACGAAGCTCGGCACGCCGAACCGTGTGAACAGTGCTCCGTAGGACAGCCCGATCACGACGCCGGCCACGAGCCCGGCCACGATGGCGAGCAGGTCCGGCCAGCCCTGGTTGACCATCCCCACCGCCAGGATGGCGGCGGAGAGACCGCTGACCGAGCCGACCGACAGGTCGATCTCGCCCAGCAGGAGGACCAGCACGATCCCGATGGCGATCGTCCCCACCGCCGCGCTCTGCAGGGTCAGGTTGACCAGGTTCCGGCTGGAGAGGAACGAGTCGTTGAGGAGCTGGAAGACGCCCCAGATGATGATGAGCCCGATCACCACCGGGAGGGAGCCGAGGTCGCCGCTCTTGAGCCGGGAGGTGAACGCCTTGACCCAGCCACTGACGCCCTGGGAGGCGATGAGCCGCTCGTCCTGGAGGTCGGCCGGCAGGGCGGCCGTGGTGTCGGGCTGCAGGTCGGGGGTGGGAGTGGCGGCGCTCATCACTGGTCTTCCTTCTGGACGCGGCGGGCAGCCCGCTCGGAGACGGCGTTGGTGGTCGCGCCCGTGATGGCCGCGATGATCTCCTGCGTGCTCGTCTGGCTCACGTGGAACGTGCCGTTGTTGCGGCCGAGCCGGAGCACGCTCACGCGGTCGGCGACCGCCATGACGTCGGACATGTTGTGGCTGATGAGGATCACGCCGTGCCCGTTCTCGCGGAGCCGCTCGACGAGGTTGAGCACCTCGGCGGTCTGGGCGACGCCGAGCGCGGCGGTCGGCTCGTCGAGCATCACGACCTTGGGGTCACCGAGCAGCGAGCGGGCGATCGCGACGGTCTGCCGCTGGCCACCGGACAGGCTGGCGACCGGGATGCGCACCGAAGGGATCTTGGCGCTCAGCTGCCGCAGCAGGCGCCAGGACTCCTGCTCCATGGTGACCTCGTCGAGGGCACGGCCGCGGTAGAGCTCACGGCCGAGGTAGAGGTTGGCCACGACGTCGAGGTTGTCGCAGAGGGCGAGGTCCTGGAAGACCGTGGCGATCCCGAGGTGCTGGGCCTCGGCCGGGCTGGTCACCCGGGTGGGCTTGCCGTCGAAGGTCATGGTCCCCTCGTCCGGCGTGTACACACCGGCGATGGCCTTGACGAGGGTGGACTTGCCGGCGCCGTTGTCACCGACGAGCGCCACCACCTCTCCGGCGTTGACGTCGAAGTCGATGTCCTTGAGGGCCTGCACGGCGCCGAAGCGCTTGGAGACCCCCTGCAGCGACAGCACGGCTGTGGTCGGAGGGGCTTCGGTGGCGGTCATCTGAGTCCTTCGGTCTGCGGTCCGGTGTGCCGGTGCCCCGCGGGCGGGTGGGTCCACCCGCCCGCGGGGGCGTCGGTTGTCAGCTACTCAGCTGGTCAGCTCAAGCCTGCAGCCGCGCAGGCCGCGGCGAAAGTGCCCGTGCAGATCTCTTCGATCTTGAAGACCGCGTCCTTGACGATGGTGTCCTTGACGTTGGCCTTCACGACGGCGATCGGGTCGAGGATCGTGGAGGGCACGCCGTCGACGTCCTTGGTCGACTCGGGCTTCTGCTTGTTCGCGAGCGCCAGGGCGGCCTTCGCGGCGGCCTCCGCCTCGGGCTTGATCGGCTTGTAGATCGTCATGGCCTGGTCGCCTGCGATGATCCGCTGGATGGCGGCGAGCTCGGCGTCCTGGCCGGTGACCGGCGGCAGCGGGGTCACGCCGCCACCCTTGAGGGCGGTGATGGCGCCTCCGGCGGTGCCGTCGTTGGCGGCGTAGACGCCGACGAGGCCGGACTTCACCGCGGTGATCTGGCTCTCCATCCACTGCTGCGCCTTGTCGGGGCTCCAGTCAGGGGTGTCGTACTCCGCGACGATCTTGTAGCCGCTGCCGTCGAGGACGCTGTGTGCGCCCTTCTTGAAGTCCGCGGCGTTCGGGTCGGTGGGTGCACCGTTGACCATGACCAGGTTGCCCGAGGTCTTGCCGCTCTTCTTGAGGATGTCGACCAGGGTCTCGCCCTGCAGCTTGCCGACCGTCTCGTTGTCGAACGAGACGTAGTAGTCGGCCCCCGCGATGAAGCGGTCGTAGGCCACGACCGGCACGCCCTGGCTCTTGGCGTTGGCGACCACCGACGCGGCCGCCTTGCCGTCGACCGGGTCGAGCACGAGCACGTTCGCGCCCTGGGTCAGGGCGGCCTCGGCCTGCTGCTGCTGCTTCGCGGCGTCCTGGTCGGCGTTGCTGTAGATGATCTCGCAGTCGGCACAGGCCGCCTTGATCGCGGCGGTGAAGAGCGGCCGGTCCTTGCTCTCGTAGCGGGTCGTCTTCGACTCGGGCAGGAGGAGGGCGATCTTCTTGGCACCACCGCCACCACCGCCGGTGTCGCCACCGCCACCGCTCGTCTGGTCGCCACCCCCACAGGCGGCCAGGGAGGAGATGCCGAGGCCGGCCGCGAGGGCGACGCCGGCCAGACGGGTCAGTCGAGTGTTCATGCTGAGGCTCCCTCAGTGTCTGCGCCGGCAACCCCTTTGGTGCGGCCTTCGCTGAGTCTTGCGCCGCCGATCCCTTGACGTCAAGACTTGAATTCAAGGGATTTACCCAACCGAGACCAAGAGCCCCTCGGCCTCGGCGTGCCGGGTCTCGGCGACGGCCAGGGCACCGATGACATCGGCATCCGCGTCGAGCTCCCCCTCACGCAGGGTGACCGTCGCGGCCGCGCTCGGGATCGCGCAGCGCTCGAGCGAGGCCTGCAGTGGGTCGGTGATGATCCGCCCGACCCTCGACAGCTGTCCTCCGATGATGATGACCTCGGGGTTGATGAGGTTGACCAGGCCCGCGATCGCGACGCCGAGGTGGCGGCCGGCGTCGTGGAGCACTCGCCGGCAGCCCGGGTCGCCTTCGAGGGCCCGGTTGATGACGTCGCGCAGCCCCATGGCACCGTGCGAGCCTGCCAGTGCCTCCCGCAGCGCCTGGCTCCCGACATAGGTCTCGAGACAGCCGCGGTTCCCACACCGGCACACCGGGCCGTTCTCGTCGATGGTGAGGTGGCCGATCTCCCCCGCCGTGCCGGCGGCCCCCCGGAAGAGCTCACCGTTCACGATGATCCCGGCACCGACGCCGTGCGAGAGCTTGATGTAGCACCCGTGCTGGACACCTTGCAGCGCACCGCATTTCAGCTCACCCAGGGCGGCGAGGTTGGCGGTGTTGTCGAGCACCACCGGGGCCCGGAGGCGCCCCTCCATCTCGTCGGCCACCGCGACGCCCCGCCAGCCGGGCAGGATCCCCTCGGAGCCCACCTCCCCCGAGACGCTGTCGACCGGCGCGGGCAGGCCGACGCCCACGGCCTTGATGTCGGGCATCGTCTTGCCGGCCTTCTCGACGAGGTCGAGCACGAGGCGGGCCGCGCGGTCCATCCCCTCGTCGGCGCGGTGGTCGGCAGGCAGCGGCATGCGCTGGCGGCCCACGATGTCGCGGGGGCTGGTGCCGATCGCCACCCGGATGTCGCGGTCGCCGAACGCGACACCCGCGAGCAGGGTGTTCCCCGTGGAGAGCGAGACCAGCACGGCGCGCCGGCCGTTGCGGATGCTCGGCGACAGCTCGACCGCACCCGCCGCGTCGAGCTCCTTGACCATGTTGCTCACCGTGGCCGGGCTGAGGCCGGTCTGCCCCGCGATCTCCACCTGGGTCATGGCGCCCTGGGTGCGCAGCGCGTCGAGAACGCGCAGGCGGTTGGACTCCCGCAGGGACGCCTGCGAGCCCGGCGCCGGCTGCACTGAGTTCACGGCCTAAAGATAAAGGGTGACCGCACGCTGTGGCGACCCTGGAGCTGGCGGGTTTCCGTCTCCCTTCCGCCCGTTTTGTCCGCCTTTGGCCGTCGCCCCCGGGACGGGGGTCGCAGGACCAGCACCGCCCCCCGGCAGCCGCCGGGCCCGGGCAGCACCAGGCCCCGGCGAGCAGGGGGTCAGCCGGGGCCTGGCGGGTCTGGGTACGGCGGGGGGTATGCCCCGACACCGCCCATCATGAGGGATGCAGGGCCATCCCGTCACCACATCGGAAGAGAGGGTTGCCGAAACCCGGGATGTCCTCGCCGTGCCGGCGGACGTCCTCCATCGACCGGGGCAGGTCGAACGGCAGCCGGCCGCGCGGCGGGATGCGGCCGGTCAGCGCGTCGACCAGGGCGTCGTCGCACGTCCCGTAGCTGCCCACCACCGCGGCCGCGAGCGGGACCAGCGGTGTGAGGACCGCCGGCCGGTCGAGCACGACGTCGATGACGAGCGGGCAGTGCTGGGCGACCCGGGCCAGGCGCGCGACCAGTCCCGGTGGGAAGTCGAGCGAGCCCTGGTGGAACCACGACTCCAGGAAGAGGTCGGAGCGGGGCTCGAACGGCGCCATCAGCCGCACCAGCGCGGCATCGGCGTCCTCCGGGCGCTCGACCCGCGTACCCAGCCGGGCCACCGCCTCGTCCGAGACGTTCTCGGCGTAGACCCTCAGCCCCGCCCGCAACGGCAGCACCGGGTCGTGCCGCTCTCCGCCGTTGGTGAGGACGGTCACCGACGCCGCCTGCGCGGCATACCCCTCGTCACGGAAGTCCTGGCGGCCCACGGTCTGCGCGGCGAGGTCCTCGTCCACGTAGGGGTTGTCGAACAGCCCGAGCCGGAACTTCACGGCGAGGATGCGCCGGGCGGACTCGTCGACGCGCTCCTCGCTGACCCGCCCCTGCGCGACCAGGTCGAGCAGGATCTCGACGCACTCCTCGCCGCCGAACTGGTCGGCGCCGGCGTGCAGGATCAGCTCCATCCGGCCGTGCGGGTCGAGGTGCTCGACGCCCCACGCTCGGGCCGGGAGCACCTGGTCGCCGACGTGGTTGTCGTTGACGAGCTCCCAGTCGGTGACGACCACGCCGTCGTAGCCGAGCTTCTCCCGCAGCAGGCCGGTCACCACCTGGCGGTTGTAGCCGAAGCCGACCTCCTCGATCTTCTCGCCGTCGATCTCGAGGCCGACGGGCATCCCGTAGTACGGCATGATCCCGGCGGTGCCCGCCTCGATGACCGGCGGGAACGGCTTGAGGTGGTCGCCGAACCGCTCGCCCGGGTAGACCTGCTCGCGGCCGTAGGGGAAGTGCGCGTCCTCGCCGTCCTTCTGCGGGCCACCCCCGGGGAAGTGCTTGCTGGTGCAGGCCACGCTGCCCGGGCCGAGCTCGTCCTGCTGGAAGCCCTTGAGGTAGGCCACCCCCAGCTCCGTCACGACGTCGGGATCCTGGCCGAAGGTGCCTGCCTGGCGCGCCCAGCGCGGCTCCGTGGCCAGGTCGAGAGTCGGGTGCAGGGCCGCCCGGATGCCGACCGCGGTGTACTCCTGCCGAGCGATGTCGGCGAAGCGCCGCACCGCGTCGGCATCGCGCAGGGCCGCGAGCCCGAGCGGCTCGGGCCACTGCGAGAACGCCCTGGCGGTGAAGGAGACGCCGGCGTTCTCCATGAAGGCGTGCCGTGGGTCGGTCGACACGGTGACGGGTATGCCGTGCGGGGCCTGCTCGGCGAGGGCCTGGAGGGCGTTGTGCCAGCGCGCAGCCATGCGCGGGTCGTCGAGGGCGTGGACGTTGAAGTGCGTCAGGTGCTTGTCGAGCACGACGACCGACGTCGCTGACTTGCTGATCCTGCCCGGGTGCTCGAGGACGGTGCCGTCCTCCCCCGCCTCGATGACGGTCTGGAACATCAGGCCGACCTTCTCAGGCAGCGACAGCCGCGCGAGCAGGTCGTCGACCCGCTCCTCCACGGTCAGGCGGGGGTCCTCGAACGGGTCCATCCGTCCGTTCTTGTTGAGGTCGCGGAACTCCACGCCCTCGGGGCTGGTGAGCTTGACCGGTTCCATCAGGCGACCCCGGCCCCGAACTCCTCCATCCCGATGACCGGCCGAAGGCGGCGCTCGACGTCACGGGTGGCGAAGGCACGACGGATCACGTTGTCGCCCAGCACGTTTCCGAGCGCGCCCATGATCATGGCCTGGTCCAGCGAGAGGTAGCGGCGGGCGACCGTGCCTGAGCGCACGGCGACGGCGTCGAAGAAGCCACCGTCCCCATAGGCGCCGAGCTCCTTCTCGATCCTCACCAGGTTGGTGTAGGCCTGCTGCGGCTCGTACATCATCGCGAGGAAGGCCGCGTGGGGGGTGACGACACCGTCGCCAAAGGTCGGAGCAGCATTCTTCGCCTCGCGGCACTCCCCGAACCCGGCGTCGTAGCCGGTCTTCTCCCTGTCCGAGAAGTAGCCGTCCGGGTTGAGGCCGAGCGCGTCGACGCCGTACTCGCGGTAGCTGGCGAAGGGGTCGCTCGCGGGCGAGAAGCCCCAGTAGCCGTAGTCCGCCTCGGCGAGGCCGTGCTCTCGCTGGGCACGGACGTGCAGCGGGTGGTTGACGCCCCAGGACCGCGGGGCCCAGCTGGCCTCGGGGACGAAGACGTCGGGCATGAGCTCCTCGAACATGCTGCCGCCCCAGCCCGGGACGATGTGCATGCCGCGGTAGGTGTAGGCCCCCTCGAAGACCTCGATGCCGAGGTAGGTCCGGCTCTCGCCCACGGGCTGCATCTCGTGCCACGACCAGTCACAGCTCGCCGGGAAGGTGCGCCACATCGCGAAGTACTGCTTCGCCGGCACCTGGCCGGTGATGATGCCGAGGTAGGTGGTGATGCGCGTCTCCGACACGGTGGTGTCGTAGTGGTGGTTGGTGAGCCACACGTCGGGCGCGTCGATGTGGGTGCCGCGGTAGACGCCTCCGGGACGGTCGTGCTCCCACGGGAAGAAGCCGCCGTGGATGAGGCCTCCCGGCCTCACGCCGGGGTGGCCCGGCTGGTCACCGGGGTTGTAGAAGGCGTCCCAGCGCATGCGCGAGAAGAGCTGGTCCGCCAGGCGCGAGGCCCCGGGCACGGCGTTCCTGACGACGTGCAGCGCCGCGCCCAGCCAGCCGTTGTCGACGCTGGACATGAACGGGGCGATCGGGTCGCCCGAGCCGGGGAACTTCCGCAGCATCGCCCCGGTGCTCTCGTCGTACCAGTTGGCGAACATCCCACTGGGCTCGTGGTGCTCCATGGTCGACAGCGTGCGCAGCGTCTGCAGCACGCGGCGCTGGCACTCGCCGGGGGTGATCAGTCCCAGCTCGCGGGCCACGACAGCCGACCACAGGTAGCCGCCGATGTTCGTGGGCGACGTGTAGCCGCTCCGCGTGCCCAGGTCGCCGGTGATGTTGTCCGCGGGCAGGCCGGTCCTCTCGTCGGTCATGCGCACGAGGGAGTGCCACGTGTCGGCGGCCCACCCACGCACGCGGGCGGCGTCCACGGCATACGGGGTCGTGGCCCGGCTCATGCCTGGGGTCATGGGAGCACTCCTCGCGACAGGCGGGGCGGACGGCGCAGCCGCGTGCGCAGGCTGCGCGGTCAGGACGGTGGCGGCGGCTCCGGCCGCGCCGCCGAGCAGGACCTGGCGGCGGGTGGGGACGGGCAGGGTGGAGGTCATTCGGTGGTGTCCAATCACTTGATGCCGGTGGTGGCGATGCCCTCGATGACGCGGCGCTGGAAGGCCAGGAAGACGGCCAGGACGGGCAGCAGCACGACGGTGGCGCCCGCGAGCAGGAGGCCGTAGTTGGTGCTGTTCTGACCCTTGGAGTAGAGCGCCAGGGCCACCGGCAGGGTGTAGGTGTCCTCGGTCTGGGCGACGACCAGGGGCCACAGGAAGTTGTTCCAGCTGCCCAGGAAGGTCAGGATGCCGAGCGTCGCCAGGGCCGGGCCGCACAACGGCAGGATGATGCGGGCGAAGATCCGCAGCTCGCCGGCGCCGTCGACGCGGCCGGCGTCGAGCAGGTCGCGCGGCAGGCCCAGGATGAACTGGCGCATGAGGAAGACGCCGAACGGGCTCACCAGGAACGGCAGGATCAGGCCCGGCAGGCTGTCGATGAGCCCCGCGTTGGCGACCAGCACGAACAGCGGCACGAACGTCACGACGCCGGGGATCATCAGGGTCGCCATGACCACGACGAAGAGGGCCCGCTTGCCGGGGAACTCCAGCATCGCCAGTGCGTAGCCGAGCATCGAGCAGAACAGCAGGTTGCCGGCGGTCACGACGACGGCGACGACGATCGAGTTGGTGAAGTAGGTCCCGAAGTCCAGGCGCGAGAACAGCTGGGTGTAGTTGTCCAGCGACGCGGTCTCCGGCCACCAGGTCGGGGGCGCCTTGCGCAGCTCGCCCTCGCTCTTGAAGCTGCCGAGGACCATCCACACGAAGGGAGCGGCGACGGCGACGAGGCAGACGCTGAGGATGGCGTAGAGCCACCAGCGGCCTTGGGATTTCGCGAGCATGTCTCTCCCTCAGTCCTTCTCGCGCAACAGGCGGAACTGGATGGCGGTCACGACGGCGATGACGACGAAGATGATGTAGCTGATCGACGCGGCGTAGCCGTAGTTGCCGAAGCCGAACTGGCGGTAGGTGTACATCGACATCGAGACGGTGCTGTTGAGCGGACCGCCGTTGGTCATGACGAACGGCTCCTCGAAGAACTGCAGGTAGCCGATGCCGGTGGTGACGGACACGAAGAGGATGGTCGGCCGGAGCAGGGGCAGCGTGATGTGGCGGAACCGCTGCCAGGCGCCGGCACCGTCGATCGCCGCTGCCTCGTGCAGGCTCCACGGCACGGCCTGCAGCCCGGCGAGGAAGATGATCATGGCGGTGCCGAAGTTGCGCCAGCTGGCCATCCAGATCATCGCCGGCATCGACCAGTTCGGGTCACCCAGCCAGTTCGGTCCGTCGACCCCCACCCAGCTGAGCGCGGTGTTGATCAGGCCGTACTCGTCCTGGAGCAGGAAGCGCCAGACCACGGCCACCGCCACGATCGAGGTGATGACCGGCAGGTAGAACCCGAGACGGAAGACCGCCCGGAAGCGGGTGATGCCGCGGTCGAGCGCCACCGCCGCCGCGAGGGCGAGGCCCAGCGTCAGCGGGACCCCGACCAGCACGAAGTAGGCGGTGTTTGCCGCGGACTTCAGGAACACCGGGTCGCTCAGCGCCTTGCTGAAGTTGTCCAGCCCGACGATGTTCACCGCGAACGGCGACCGCAGGTCGCGCGCCCGGGTGTCGGTGAAGCTCATGAAGAGCGACTGGACCACCGGCCACACCGTGAAGGTGAGGAACAGCAGGCAGAACGGGAGGGCGAGGACCCAGGCGGCCCGCCCCTCCCGCAGGACGGCCCGGCCCGGGGACCGGCGACCCTGGGGGTCGCCGGCCGGGCGGGTCGTCCCGCGGGAGGTAACGCGCTCGGTGATGCTCATGGCTTACTGGCCGGTCCCGATGGACTCGGCCTGCTGCTGCACGGCCTTGAGCGCGGCGGCGGGGTCGGCGCCCTGCTTGGTGACCTTCTCGAGCTCGGTGTCGAACTGCGCGACGACCTGCTCCCACGTCGGGAACGAGGGCGGGGCCTGGGCGGTCTTGAGCTGCTCGCCGAACACCGCGAGCTTCGTGTCGGAGCTGATGGCCGGGTCCTGCCAGGCCGACTTCACCGAGGGCAGGTCGGTGGACTGCTGGTACCACTTGACCTGGGTCTTGGGGTCGGCCAGGAACTGGACGAACTTCCACGCGGTGTCGCGCTGCTTGGAGTTCTTGAACACCACGAAGTCCGAGCCGCCGACGAACGACGAGGACGACTTCTTGGTCGGCATCGGGGCCACGGCGTACTTGTCCTTGAAGCCCTCGCCGCCGACCTTCTCGACGGCCGACATCATCCACGGCCCGGAGATGAACATCGGGACCTTGCCGCTGGCGAAGTCGGGCTCGGTCGTCGGCGTGGCGGGCGCGGCCTTGTCGGAGATGCCCTCGGTGAAGTAGCTCTGGTAGTAGTCCACCGCCTCCTTGATCTCCGGGGTGTCGAAGTTGTACGCCTTGCCGTCGTCCTTGGTGAGGTTCGCCCCGTTGGACCAGGCGAACGGCATGACGGTCTGCCAGGAGCCGGTGCCGCCGGCCTGGAGGCCGATGCCCCACTTCGCGCCGGCCTTGGTCTGCATGGCCTTGGCCATGGCCTTCAGGCCCTCCCAGTCCTTCGGCGGCTCGGTGAAGCCGGCCTTCTTGGCCAGGTCGGTGCGGTAGTAGACCAGGCGGGTCTCGACGTACCACGGGATCCCGTAGGACGTGCCGTCCACCTCGGTGGTCTTCTGCGCGCCCTCGAAGAACGCGGACTTGTCGATCGACGGCGGTGTCGGGTCGAGGGCGTCGAGGCCGGCGAACTCACCCATCCAGGTCGTGCCGACCATCGCGGCGTCCGGCGTCTTCCCGGCGGTGATGGCGGTCGTGAACTTGTCGTGGGCGGCATCCCACGGGATCGCGGTGACGTTGACCTTCGCGCCGGGGTTGGCGGCCTCGAACTCCTTGGCCAGTGCCGGTAGCTTCTCGCCCTCGGCTCCCATCGCCCACACCGTGATGGTGCCGGTGGCCTTGCCCGAGCTCACGTCCTTCGCCGTGGCGCCGGCTTCGCCGCCGGAGGCGCTGTCGCGTCCGCAGGCGGACAGCGCGAGGGCTGTGGTGGTCAGCGTGGCGACCACGATGGCCGAGGTGCGTCTCATGACTGGTCTCTCTCTTTCGGTGCGGGGCGGGGGCTGGGGTTCGTTCTGGACAGGGCGGGTGGGTGGTGTGCGGTCAGTGGTCCGTATGCCGGGTGGCCCGCGGTGCGCAGCCGCAGGACTCGCGCAGGACGACCGAGGTGGGCAGGACCTGCAGGCCCTCGTGGGGCTCGCCGCCACTCACCCGCTCGTGCAGGCGCTCCGCGGCGAGCGCGCCGAGCTCGTGGACGGGCTGGCGCACCGTCGTCAGGCCCGGCCGCACGTAGCGGGCGGTCATGACGTCGTCCCAGCCCACGATGGCGACATCGCCGGGCACGTCGAGGCCGCGGTCCTGGAGGCGGTGCATGATCGCCAGGGCCAGCTCGTCGTTGGCGCAGACCAGGGCGTCCGGCCGGTCCCCGGCGCTGAGCAGCTCGTCGGCGAAGGCCGTGCCGTCGCTCTCGCGGAAGGCGATCCGGGCCGGCTCGGCGGCCGCGCGGCCGGCCGCCTCGTGGGCGAGGACGAAGCCGTGGTAGCGGTCGCGGACGTCGGGCGAGGCGCCCGGGTCGCCCACGAAGAGCAGCCGCTGCCGGCCGTGGCCGATCAGGTGCGCCGCGATCTCCTGGGCGCTGTGGGCGTTCTCGGCGCCGATCGCCTCGACCCCGAGGTGCGCGTCACCGGCGATCAGGACGACGGGCTTGCTGCCGTGCAGCGACATCACGACGTCCTCGGGGATGGAGGCCGACCCCAGCATGGCGAGCCCGTCGACCCGGGTGGCGAGCTGGCGGACGGACCTGCCGAGGTCCTTCTTGCCCTCGGCGAGCAGCAGCACGACGCTGTGGCCGTGCTCCGCCGCGCGGGTCTCGAACCCGAGGAGGAGCTCGGCGTAGTAGGGACCGGTCAGCTCCGGGAGGACGAGCCCGTGCGCCTCGTGGTGGCGGACGGCAAGACTGCGGGCGGCGCTCAGCGGCACGTAGTTGAGCTGCTCGACGGCGGCGAGGACCTTCTCGCGGGTGCGCTCGGAAACGGCGGTGGAGCCCTGGAGGACCCTGGACACGGAGGCGATGGAGACGCCGGCGAGCTCGGCGACGGAGTAGATCGTCGCCCCCTGCCCACCTCGGTGCGAGCCAGCCATCGGGCCGCCTTCCTCGTTGAAAGCGCTTACAACAACGACACCGAGTCTGCCCACATCTCGCCCCCGATGGCAACCCCCTGTCGCGAACTTTCTCGTCAGGTGGGGGGAGCGGGGGCGCTCACGCCTGGCGAGGTGAGCGCGGCGACCTGCAGTCGCAGCGCCAGCCGCACCTGGGGTTCGTCGAGGTCGACGTCGGTGAGCTCGGCGATGCGGTTCATGCGGTAGCGCAGCGTGTTCGGGTGCACGTGCAGGGCCCGGGCCGCCCGCGACGGCTCCCCCGCGTGGTCCAGCCAGGCCGCCAGCGTGGCGAGGTAGTCCGTGCCACGCTGCTCGTCCGACGCGCTGAGGGCGTCGAGCGGGCCGAGGGTGGCGCCTCCCCGCAGGACCGCGGCCGCCCGCTCGACCGTGACCGCCGCCCACAGCTCCTCGATCGCGGCCGTCACCTGCTCCCCGCGGACGCGCTCGGCCTCCAGCGCCTCGGCGCGGGAGCGCTCGAGCTCAGCGGGGGCGTGCGCCGGGCCCCCGGCCGCCGCCGAGAGGGTGAGGTCCTCGGCGACCGCCGCGCCGACCAGCCCTCGCAGCCAGGCCCAGCTCCCGGGAGCAGCGTCCCCCGCGTCCCCGGCATCCCGCACCACGGCATACGCCCGGCCGTCGAGCTCGGCGAGCAGCGGCTGGTGCCACGCCCGCCGGCGGCACACCGACTCCCACAGGTCGAGCGGTGCCCCCTCACCAAGGCAGACGACCCGCCACGGCCCCGTCGGCAGCCACTCCTCGGCACCCGTCACACTGCCGGTGAGCGCCGCCCGCAGCCGGTCCGCGGAGACCCGCCGGGCCAGGTCGGCCCGGGCACGCAGCCGCAGCAGGTGCAGGGCCACCACGGAGGCGGTCTGGACCAGCTCGCCCACGACGCCCTCGGGCGGCCGGCCGTCCACGACCACCCAGATCGAGCCGAGCCACTCCCCCCCGGCGCGGACCGGCACGACGAACCGCGGCAGCGCCGTGCCGCCCGGGTCGGCCGGCACCAGGAAGGGCTCCGGCGAGCGCGCCAGCCGCCGGAAGACACCTCGCGAGCGAAAGCTGGCGAGCACCGGCTCGGGCACGCGGCGCCCGACGATGGTGGACACTCGAGCCGGGTCGGTGACGTCCTGCCGCGACGAGTAGGCCAGCACCCGCGAGTGCGCGTCCTCGATCGTCACCGGGGCGTCGACCAGCGCGGCCGCGGCGTCGGCCAGGCCGAAGAGGTCGTCGTGCGCGGCGCCCCCGGGTCGCGCCGCGGGGTCGGTGGCCGCGCGGTCGAGCACCCCGCGCAACAACCAGACCACGTGGGCCCACGACGCGTGCTCGGCGAGCTCGACCAGGGCCACCCCTGCCCGGCGTGCGCGGTCACGGACCACCCGGCGCCGGGCCAGCCCACGCCGCAGGACCACGCCACCGGCGCCCGCCGACCCCGCCCTCGCGACGAGGTCGGCCGCTGCCTCGGGGGTGTCGACGGCGACCCCGAGGACGAGGTCGCCCCGCTGACCCACCACCCCCTGCGCCGGCTCGGCCAGCGTGAGGTCGTCGATGCCGTGGCCGCCGCCGGTGACCGTCACTCGCAGCAGGCCGCCCCCGAGGGCGTCCGCGAGGTCGTGGACCGCGACGCCGCGCCCTGCAGGACCGGCCGGACCGGTGGCCGGCAGGCCGGGACCCCGGTGACCGCGACCGGGCTGGGTCGGACCGGGCTGGGTGGGACCGGGCCGGTGAGGGCGGGGCGCTGAGGAGGTGCTGCGCGGCATACGGGCATCGTCTCGCACGGTTGTGCTCTGGGCACAAGGATGCCGCGGAAGTTTGTGGCGCAGAGTTCAAGACGGTGGGCGTGGGACACGGGACCATCGAAGGACACCACCCCTGAGAACAAAGGCAGTCATGGCTCCCGTCGCCCCCGTCACCGCTTCCGGCCTTCCCGTCCCCCAGCGCGTCGCCATCGTCGGCGCGGGCATGGTCGGCCTGTCCACCGCCTGGTACCTCCAGGAGCGCGGCGTCGAGGTCACCGTGCTCGACCGTGACGGCGTCGCCGCAGGGTCCTCGTGGGGCAACGCCGGCTGGCTGACCCCGGGCATCGCAACCCCGCTCCCCGAGCCGGCCGTGCTCAAGTACGGCATCCGTGCCGTGCTGAGCCCGTCCTCGCCCGTCTACGTGCCGCCGAGCGCCAACCCGACGTTCCTGAAGTTCGTCACCGGCTTCACCCGTCACAGCACGATGAAGGCGTGGAAGAAGGCCATGGGCGCGCTCGTGCCGGTCAACGACCTCTCGCTGGCCGCCTTCGACACCCTCACGGCGGGTGGCGTCCAGGCGGACACCCACGAGGCCCGGTCCTTCCTCGCGGCGTACCGCACGGAGCAGGAGCGCACCACCCTCCTCGAGGAGATCGAGCACATCCACTCCGCCGGCCAGGACATCGCCTTCGACGTGCTCAGCGGCGACGAGGCCCGCACCATCGAGCCCTCGCTGTCCGACGAGATCGGCGCGGCGATCCGCCTGCACGGCCAGCGCTTCATCAACCCCGGCGCCTACGTGCACGCCCTCGCCGACTCCGTCCTCGAGCGCGGCGGCAAGATCATGAGCGGCGCCACCGTCACCGGCGTCCGCGACACCGCGCGCGGCGTCGCCGTCACGACGGGCGAGGGCAGCACCGAGGAGTTCGACGCCGTCGTCCTTGCCACCGGCGCCTGGCTGGGCCAGCTCGCCCGGCGGTTCGGCGTGAAGAACGTCGTGCAGGCAGGGCGTGGCTACAGCTTCAGCGTCGAGATCGACCACGTGCCCGCGGGCCCGGTCTACTTCCCCGCCCAGCGCGTGGCGTGCACCCCGATCGGGGACCGCCTGCGCGTCGCCGGGATGATGGAGTTCCGCAAGCCCGAGGCGGCTCTCGACCCCCGGCGCATCCAGGCCATCGCCGAGGCGGCCCGCCCGCTGCTGCGCGGCGCCGACCTCGACACCCGCCACGACGAGTGGGTCGGCTCGCGCCCGTGCACCGTCGACGGCCTGCCGCTCATCGGCCAGACGGCCAACCCGCGTGTCTTCGCGGCCGGTGGCCACGGCATGTGGGGCATCACGCTCGGCCCGGTCACGGGCCAGCTGCTCGCCGAGCAGATGGTCACCGGCAAGCGCGTGGCCGAGCTGGCGCCCTTCGACCCCATGCGCTGAGACACGAGGTCGCCGTCATCTCCCACGCGGGCCGCCTCGCGCGGGACATGACGGCTGCGTGACCGACGACGAGCGCTGGCTGCAGCACGCCATCGACTGCGTCGTGTTCCCCGCCGACCGCCACACGGCCTCCCGTGTGGGGCCCGGCGGTCTCACCCCTACCCCACGGGCGTCACCCGGGCCGGCGCACCACCACGGTCGCCACCGCTCCGACGAGCTGGCACTCCGCGCTGCGACCCGTCAGCGGCCGGTGATGACCTGCCACAACGACCGGCTGGAAGTGACGCGCTCCTCAGGGGTGCAGGTGCACTGCTGGGCGCGAGGCACGCCGCTCATCACCTGGTCGACGTGCTGGCCGCAGCCGGCCCAGGTGGTCTTGCCGCACTGGCGGCAGGTTGCGGGACGGCACATCCCGGGTCTCCTTCTCTCGTTGCGTCGTTGCGACGCGAGCTCTCTCAAGGTATACCCCCACGGGTATTGTGCCAACACCTTCACTCCGGTTGGAAATACCCATGGGGGTATGTATGGTTGACGCGGATGACACCCGCAGCACCACCGATCGGAGAGCCATGCGCGAGATCACGCTCGACCAGTTCGCCACGTCCCACGCCGACGGATCGGCCTTCGTCCTCGACGTCCGGGAGGGCATGGAGTACGTCCAGGGGCATGTCCCCGGCGCGGTGCTCATCCCCATGTCCCGGTTGTCGTCGCACCTGGCCGACATCCCCCGGGACCGAGCGGTCCACGTGATCTGCCGCAGCGGGAACCGCAGCGCCTCGATGGCCGACTTCCTCGAGCGCGCCGGCTACGACGCCTACTCCGTGGCGGGCGGCACCGACGCCTGGGCGCGCTCCGGCCGGCCCGTCGTCACCGGTCGCGACACGCACTGAGCACGTCACCAGCCGACCAGGACCGACCGACCCTTGCACCCCACCGAACTCCCGACCACGATGTCGAAGGAAGGACACCACATGCCCACGATCCTCCCGGTCGAGACGCCCTCGCTCGGCGACCGCAGCTACCTCGTCCACGACGGCGAGGTCGCCTTCGCGGTCGACCCGCAACGCGACATCGACCGCATGCTCGAGCTCGCCGCCAGCTGCGGCGTGCGCATCACGCACGTCTTCGAGACCCACATCCACAACGACTACGTCACCGGCGGCTTCGCACTCGCCGAGGAGACGGGTGCGGCCTACCACGTCAACGTCGAGGACCAGGTGGCCTTCGAGCACACCCCGGTGCGCGACGGCGACGTCATCGAGGTGGGCAAGAGCATGCGCGTGCGCGTGGTGCACACCCCCGGCCACACGTTCACCCACCTGTCCTACGTGCTCGAGGGCGAGACCCCGGCGGTGTTCTCCGGAGGCTCCCTGCTGTTCGGCTCGACGGGCCGCCCGGACCTGCTCGGCCCGGACCACACGCACACCCTGGCCCGCCACCAGCACGCCTCGGCCCGCAGGCTCGCCGACCTGCTCCCGGACCAGACCCAGGTCATGCCGACCCACGGCTTCGGCTCGTTCTGCTCCGCGACGCAGTCGGAGTCCACGTCCTCGACGATCGGCCAGGAGCGCCACAGCAACCCCGCCCTGACGAAGGACGAGCAGGCGTATGTCGACGAGATCCTCGCCGGCCTCGACGCCTTCCCCGCCTACTACGCGCACATGGGCCCGACGAACGCCCAGGGCCCCTCCGGGGCCGACCTCTCGGCGCCGAAGTCGGCCGACAAGGAGGAGCTGCGCCAGCGCCTCGAGGCCGGGGAGTGGCTGGTGGACCTGCGCAGCCGCACGGCCTTCGCGGCTGGGCACGCCCCGGGCACGCTGAACTTCGGCATCGACGGGCAGTTCGCCACCTACCTGGGCTGGCTCATCCCGTGGGGCACGCCGGTCACGCTGCTGGGGGACACCCCGGAGCAGGTCGCCGAGGCCCAACGCGAGATGACCCGCATCGGCATCGACCACCCGGCCGCCGCGGCCACGGGCACCCCGGAGGACTGGACCGACGAGCCGCTGGCACGCTTCGAGCGCGCGACGTTCGCCGACCTCGCGCAGGTGCGTCACCACCGCCCGGTGCAGATCCTCGACGTCCGCCGCGCCCAGGAGCACAAGGAGTCGCACATCGACGGTGCCGTCAACGTGCCCATCCACGAGGTGCTGCAGCGCCTCGACGAGGTGCCCGCCGGTGAGGTCTGGGTGCACTGCGCCGGCGGCTACCGGGCCTCCGTCGTGGCAAGCCTGCTCGCCGCCAACGGCCACCGGGTCGTCGCGGTCGACGACTCGTTCAGCGAGCACGCGGCCACCTCGGGCCTCCCGCTCGTCGGCGCCTGAGGCCATCCACACCGGCTCGACACCCCTCGCCGTCGGCGAGACTCCCCGCCGCCGCGCCACGCGGCACACCGAAAGGACACCATGACCACCACCATGCCCTCCCGCCTCGACGTCGCGACCCTGCGCGAGTGGCAGGCGCAGCCCGACGCGCCGCGCCTGCTCGACGTCAGGACCCCGGCCGAGTTCGGCACCGCGCACATCCCCGGGTCGTACAACGTGCCGCTCGAGCTGCTCAGGGAGCACCGCGACGAGCTGCGCCAGCACCTCGACCAGGACGTCGTGCTCGTCTGCCGCTCGGGCCACCGCGCGGGCCAGGCCGAGTCCCTCCTGGCCGCGGCCGGACTCCCCACCCTGCACGTCCTCGAGGGCGGGGTCGTGGCCTGGGAGAAGGCCGGCGCGCCGCTGCGCCGCGGCACCCAGAAGTGGGCGCTCGAGCGCCAGGTGCGGCTCGTCGCCGGCGGTCTGGTGCTGACCGGCATCCTCGCCAGCGTGGTCGCGCCCGGAGCCAAGTGGCTGTCCGCGGCCATCGGCGGCGGGCTCGTCGGGGCCGCCCTGACCGACTCCTGCCTCATGGGCTCGCTGCTCGCGAAGCTGCCCTACAACAAGGACGCCAGCTGCGACCTCCAGACCGTCCTGCGCGAGCTGTCGGACTGATCGAAGCGGGCCTCACCGCCACCGACCCGGGATCGACGGAACACCCGCAGGGAATATACCCCTGCGGGTATTCTGTTGCTGTCAGTGAACCGCGCGGACCGCGCCACCTGACCGAGAGGAACCCCCATGGCAACCCGTGAGCTGACGAAGGACACCTTCGCCACCACCGTCTCGGCGAGCGGCATCGTCCTCGTCGACTTCTGGGCGGCGTGGTGCGGCCCGTGCCGCATGTTCGCCCCGGTTTTCGAGCGGGCCTCGCAGGAGCACGGTGACATCGTGTTCGCCAAGGTCGACACCGAGGCCGAGCGCGAGATCGCCGCCGCCCTGCAGATCACCTCGATCCCGACGCTGATGGCCTTCCGCGACGGCATCCTCGTCTTCGCCCAGCCCGGGGCGCTGCCCGCGACCGCGCTGGCCGACGTCATCCGCCAGGTGCGCGCCCTCGACATGGACGAGGTGCGCCGCCAGGTCCAGTCCGCCGCCGCCGGCTGACGGCCGGCACAGCACACCGCAGCACCACCCAACCGACCCGGAGGACCGCATGGACACCGTCAGCGCCGACGAGCTCCGCTCGATGATCAACCGGCTCAAGCGCGCGCAGGGTCAGATCGGCGGGATCGTCAGGATGATGGAGGAGGGGCGCGACTGCGCGGACGTCGTGACCCAGCTCGCAGCGGTGCACCGGGCCCTCGGCCGGGCCGGCTTCGACGTCATCGCGCTCAACATGCGTGAGTGCCTCGCCGACCCCGACCCGGCCCGGCAGGTCGACCTCGACGAGCTGCGCCGCCTGTTCATGTCCCTGGCCTGAGCCCGACGCAGCGGCCCGAGGCAGGTCCGGTCACCCGACAGGCCGAGTCGCCGTCAGGCGGTCGGACCGGTGGACCGTCAGGCTGCGAGCGCCAGCTCGCGGGTCGACCGTCGACGCAGCGACCACCACAGCAGGCCCACCCCGCCCACGGGGATCTCGAGCCCGAACGTGATGGCGCGGTAGACCAGCACCCCGGCCGCCGCGGTCACCGGGTCGGTGCCCAGTGCGACGAGCAACCCGGTCATCCCGACCTCGACCACGCCGGTGGCACCCGGGGTGATCACGGCCATCGACAGGAGCCGCTCCACCGCGAAGGCCGCGAACACGACGACGGCTGCGGGCGCGGTGCCCAGACTGGCCAGGCAGAGCCAGAGCAGGGCCGCCTGGAGCAGTGCGTAGGCTGCCTTCCCCACGGTCAGCCTCGCCCACGACGTGGCGATGAGGTCGGCGCTGTCGCGGCGCAGCCGGACCGCCCAGGCGGCATACCCGCCGTCGGCCGGGGGTCGCCGGCCGACGCTGCGGACCACCCAGTCGACCGCTCGGCCGACGCTGCGGGCACCACGCTCGCCGCGCGCCAGCGTGTGGGCGGCGAGGACCGCGAGCAGCAGCAGACCCCCGCCCACGAGCGCCATCCGGCCCAGCCCGGCGTCGGCGTCGACTCCGGCGGCCGCCAGCCAACACAGCGCCACACCGGGGAGGGCGAGCTTGACGAGGGTGTCCCAGATGTTGGTGACCAGCGCCCAGCGCGCGAAGGCACTCGGCGTGAAGCCCCAGGAGCGGCTCATCGAGTAGTTGGCGACCGTGCCCGCCGCGCCGCCGAGGGGCAGCAGGTTCGACACGGAGCTGCCGGTGAGGTTCAGCAGGAGGGCTCGCCGGGCGCTGAGGCCGGGCATCGCCGCGGTCAGCGCCAGGGTGTGCACCCAGAGACCGGCGAACCAGACCCCTGCGAGGACCACGACCTGGGAGACGGTGAGGGCGGCCACCGCCGTCCAGATCTCGGGCCAGCCCACGCCGCCCGCCCGGGGCACCGCGAAGACGAGGATCGCCGCTGCCAGGGCAAGCGACAGTGCCACCTTGGCGATGCGGCCGATCGGCCGTGCGACGCGAGCCATGTCCCCGAGTGTGGAGATCCCCGGGGCCCGCGGCATCCGGGCTCCTACCTATCTTCGCCCCCACCATTCGCCCTAGTCCTCAGGGTTTACCCCGAGATGTTGCCCCGGGGCGCCGAGACCCGACTGGCCCGCTGCCGCAGCAGCCACCACGCCATCGCGGCGCCGCCCGTCGGGATCTCCAGCCCCACGACGAACGCACGGTAGAGCAGGACACTTGCCGCCGCGGTGGCAGGGGCCACCCCGAAGGCCACCAGCATCCCGGTCATCCCGACCTCGACCACTCCGGTCGCACCAGGCGTGAGCACGGCGAGGGACAGCACGCGCTCCGCGGCGAAGGCCGCGAAGGCCACCGCGGGCGAGACCTCCGCGCCCAGGACGCGCAGGCAGAGCCAGAGCAGCATCGCCTGGCACGCCGCGTAGGACGCCTTCCCCACGGTCAGCCGCCACCACGCGGCGCCGACGAGCGCGGCGCTCTCCCGGCGGAACACCTCCGCCTGCTCGGCATACCACCCGCTGCCCCGGCGCCCTTCGGCTGTGCGCTGCCGTCGCCGCCGTGGCCGCAGGTGCGACACCACCCAGTCCATCGCCCGGCCGACCGAGCGCGCGATGGCGTCGTGGCGCATGGCGTACCACGTCAGCAGCACGAGCACGGCCAGGAGCACGACCGAGCCGAGGGCGGCGCTGACGAGGTCTCCCGGCGAGCGGGTCCGGTCGGCTGCCAGCCAGAGCAGCGCCACGCCGGGGATGACCAGCTTGCCGAGGGTGTCCCAGATGTTCGTGACGATCGCCCAGCGCAGGAAGACCGGGGTGCTGAAGCCCCAGACCCGGCAGGTCGAGTAGTTCAGCGCCGTCCCGGCGGCCCCGCCGAGCGGGAGGACGTTCGAGACCGCACTGCCGGTGAGGTTGAGGAAGTACGCGCGGGGGTGGCTGAGCCCCGGCATGGCGGCCGCGAGGGCGACGGTGTGGACCCACAGCCCGAGCTGCCAGACGACCGCGAGCAGGGCCAGCTGAGCCAGCGTGAGGTCGGCCAGCACCCCCGCGATGTCCGACCAGCTGGCCCCCGCCACGAGCGGCAGCCCCCAGACGAGGAGCGCTGCGGCGAGGACGCCGGACGCGACGGCCTCGACCAGCCGCCTGGGGCTGGTGCGCCCGCGCTGGGCCGACGTCATGGGAGCCCCCGGTCTGCGCGTCTGCAGGGCCATGGCACCAGTCTGTGCGCGAGCCGGCCCCGCGCCATCGGTCCTTGGTCCTAGTGACCTCGCCGGGCCCTGGCCAGGGCCTGGTCGGCCGTATGCCGCCGGGCCTGGGCCGCGGCCCTGGCCCGGACCGCGTCGGTGACCGCCTCCTCGGCCGCCCGCTGCTCCGCCCGCGCCTGGGTGAGGGTGGCCTCCACCTCGTGGACCCGCCGACGGGCCTCGAGCGCGAGCTGCCGAGCGTCGTCGGCACGGGTGATGGCCTCCTCGAGTCCCGCGTCGGCCTCGGCAAGCGCCGACTCGGCCTCCCGCAGCCGCTCTGCCCTGGCCTGCACCGCCCGTGCCTGGGCCTCCTCATCGGCCTCATCCGGGGTGCGCCCCGGCTGTGGCTCTCCCTCAGCGGCCTCATCCGGCTGCGTCTCTCCCTCAGCGGCCGGTGCGCCGGGTGCACCCGCCCCGCCGGGCACGACGGTGAGCACGGCGCCCGACGTGGTGCGGGCCACGGCCTCGGTCAGGTCGACCTCCCCGAGACCGGAGTAGGCCAGCGCCCGGGCCAGGGCACCGGAGAGCACGGCAGCAGTGGCCTCCTCGCTCGCGAGCGCCGCGACGACGGTGCCACGGACCTCCTCCAGGACCGCCGGCGCCAGCGGACGCCCCGCGCTCCCCGCTGCCGTGGCGGCCGCCGCCACGAACCGGGCGAGCAGGTCCTCCCGCTGGGGCCGCAGGTCGCGCAGGGCGGCGGCGTCGAGCCTGGCCTGGGCTCCGCGCAGCTCACGGCCCACGTCGACGAGGCGTCGGCGCTCCGCGGGGTGCCCGCGCACGGCGAGGTTGACGGCCCAGGCGGCGACGGTCGGCTTGCGGAGGCGACCGATCTCCTGCGCCAGGCCGGGGTCGCCGGCCGCCTTCGCGTCGGCGACCATCAGTGTGCGCGTGGCGATGAACTCCTCCGGCGCCACGGCATACAGCCGGGCGGTCGCCTCGGCGAGGGTCCCCACGGACGTCACCCCGGGTGCCTCACCCGGTGAAGGGCAGGGCCGGCATGCCTGCCACCCCGGGCTCGACCGAGAACAGCGCACCGGCGAGTGGCTCGTCCTGGCGGTCGGCGCCCTCGGCGCTGGTGGTGATGAACAGCTCGCGCAGGCCGGGGCCGCCAAAGGTGCAGGCCGTCACCCGGCTCGCCGGCACCTCCACGACCTCGTCGAGCCGCCCGTCCGCGGTGTAGCGGCGGACGGCCGAGCCGCCCCAGAGCGCCACCCAGACACCGCCCTCCGCGTCGACGCAGAGCCCGTCCGGATGGCCGGAGTCGATGCGGGCGAAGTCACGGCGGTCCACGAGGTCGCCGTCGACGTAGTCGAGGACGCTGACGGCACCGTGCGGCGTGTCGTTGTAGTACGCGCGGTTCCCGTCGGGGCTCCAGGCCAGCCCGTTGCTGATGGTGACGTCGCCCCACACCCGGTCCACGGCGTACGGGGCCTGGTCTCCGGTGGCGGACAGCCGGTACATCGACCCGGCGCCGGGCGTCTCGTCGTAGGCCATCGTCCCGCACCAGAACCGGCCGTCCGGGTCGCAGCCCCCGTCGTTGAACCGGATCGACGGGTCGGTCCAGGTGTCCGGCAGGGTGGCGAGGTCGGACAGGTCGTCACTGGAGGCCAGGGCGAAGGCGCGCTCGGTCGCCACCACGGCGCCGCCGCCGGCCCTGGGGCGCAGGGCCGCGGCCACCGTCCCGACGTGGGTGCGGCCGACCCTCCCGTCCGCGCCGAGGTGGAGGACGTCGCCCGCCAGCATGTCGACGAAGCGCAGCCCGCCCCAGGGCTCCCACCACACGGGGCCCTCGCCGTGGTGGGCGACCGGGTCGGTGCGCTGGTCCACCCGGGTCATCGGTGGCCACCGGCCACGGTGACGTCGCGGTGCCACGACTCGGTCTTGTACGCGGTCTGCCAGCCCATGGACGTGTACAGCCCGTCGGCGCCCGTCGGCGAGTCGGCATCGACCTCGAGCCCGACGCGGTTGCGCCCGCGGCGCGCGGTGTCGGCGATGACCGTGTGCAGCAGCGCCTTCGCGACGCCGCGACCCCGGGCGCGACGGTGCACCCCGATGTAGTCGACGTAGCTGCCCTCGACGCCCCCGCCGTCCGGCCGCAGCACCGAGCTGACCAGCGCCCCGCCGGGGACCTGCTCGCCATCGACGTCGAGCTCCGCGATCCACCAGTGGTCCCACCGGTGCCCGGGGTCCTCGCGCAGCCGCTGCACGAACTCCGGGAAGCTCTCCCGATAGGAGTTGAAGTGGTCGGCGAAGGACTCCTCGAGCATCTGGTGCACGGTCTGGAGGTCCTGGGCGACCGGCAGGCCGTCGTCGTGCTTGGCGACCCGTCGCACCGTGACGCCTTCGCGTGGCGCCGGGAGGGCACCCGGCTCACCCTCCTCCGCAGGGACCTGACGGCTCATCTGGAGCCAGGTGCGGGTCTGCCGGTAGCCCGCATCGGTGAGCCACGCACGTTGCCGCTCGTCGGCGGCATACGCGCTGGCGTCGAGCTGGGTCCCGGGCAGGTCGCGCAGCGTGGCGATGTCGAGGGCGGTCGCCTCCGCCCACGCGAAGAGGGCCCGGGCCAGGCGGTCGGCCTCGTCCGCCGATGGCGCCACCGTGACGTCGACGACGCTGCGGCCGGCGGCCCGGTCGTGGACGCTCGCCCACGCGACGACCGCCCCCGAGGCGTCCTCGACGAGCACCTGACGGCGGGTCCAGGAGGCCGTGCCGGTGGCCGCGGCCGCGACGGCCTCGGGGTCCACCGAGCTCGACCCCTTGACCGACTCCTGGTGCGCGGCAACCAGATCGGCGAGGGACCCGATGTCCTCGAGGGTGGGGATGCGGGTCGTCCATCCCGCCGGGAGGTCCGGCACGGTCGGCAGCGGGCTCGTGTCAGTCACCGGTCCAGTGTGTCAGCCGGCGCCGCCACCGATGAGTCTGGCGAGGGGTGGGGGTCCGTAGGGGTGGGCGGGTTGACTGGACACCACCGCCTCCGCCGAGAGGAGCAAGACCATGCCGAAGACGACTCCGTGCCTGTGGTTCGACACCCAGGGTGAGGACGCCGCGAGGTTCTACACCTCGATCTTCCCGAACTCCCGCATCACGCACGTCCAGCGGTACGGCTCCGCCGGCCCTGGACCGGAGGGGCAGGTGATGGTCGTCGCCTTCGAGCTCGACGGCCAGCCGTACGTCGCGCTCAACGGCGGCCCCCAGTTCACGTTCGACGAGGCCGTGTCCTTCCAGATCGACTGCGACTCCCAGGAGGAGACCGACTACTACTGGGATGCCCTCAGCGCGGGCGGCGAGGAGGGCCCCTGCGGCTGGCTCAAGGACAGGTTCGGCCTGTCCTGGCAGGTCGTCCCGCGGCAGCTGCTCGACCTCCTGGCGGACCCCGACGAGGAGCGTGGACAGCGGGCGATGGCGGCGATGCTCACGATGAAGCGCATCGACATCGCAGCCGTCCAGCGGGCAGCCGACGGCGGGTAGCCCGGCGCGCCCAGCCCGGGCCACACGGTCGCACTGGTGGGGACCGGCGATGGGGGACACTGCTCCGGTGCCCCCGACGCCCTCCCCCGCCAGGCGGCGCCTGCTCCTCGCCGCAGGCGCTGCCGTCGTGGCGATCGTGGCGGCCGTCGCGGTCGACGCGGCGGTGCTGGTGCACCGCATCCCCACGGTCGAGGTGACACCGCCCGGGTCGCGTGACGGCACGGCATACCTGCTCCTGGCCTCGGACTCCCGGGACCGGCTGCCTGCCGGCGACCGAGAGCGGTATGCCGACCGCGCCCAGGCGACCGGCGAGCGGGCAGACCTGGTGCTGGTGCTCCGCCGGACGGCCGCCGGTGAGGCGGAGGTGCTGTCGATCCCCCGGGACCTCTACGTGGGGGCACGGGCGGGCGACCCGCACCGGCTGGGGCTCGCCCTGGAGGGCGGCGCCCAGACGATGGTGACGAGCCTGTGCCGCGACCTGGGTATCGGCGTCGACCACGTGGCGATCCTCGACTTCCGCGGTCTCATCGACCTCGTCGACAGCACCGGGGGTGTGCTGGTCTCGACGCGGGAACCGTTGCGCGACCTCAAGGCCGGGCTCTCGCTCCCCCGGGCCGGAAGGCACCGCCTGGGCGGCGAGCAGGCCCTGGCCTGGGTGCGGTCCCGCCAGCCCGAGGTGCTGCGTGACGGCCGTTGGACGCCGCTCGCCGGCGCGGACCGCACGCGGACCAGCCACGCCGTCGACGTCCTCGAGCAGGCTGCGGCAGGCCTCGACGGCCCCGTGGCGGCCCACCGGGCCCTGTGGGCGCTCGGGCCACGGCTGCGTCGCGACGACGGGCTGGGGGTCCGGGCGACGGCATCCCTCGCCCTGGACCTGCGTGCCGCGGTGGCGGCGGGGCGGGTCCGCACGGCACCGGCGCGGAGCACGTCCACCGAGGTGCCGGTCGCCTTCGCGACCGCGGAGACCCGGGCGGCGCTGGCACCCTTCCAGACGCCCTCGTGCACCACCGCACCCCAGGCACCCGCGCCCCAGGCGCCCGCGCCCTAGGCGCCGACGCTGTGGGAGATCAGCCGTTCGGGCGATTTCTGCCCGAGCGGGGCCAAACCGGCATGATCGGCTCGTCCCGGTCACTAGTGTTCGCGCTCGAGGGGACCCCACTGACGAACAGGTGAATTCATGCTGTCTGCCCGCACGCGCGGCCTCGCGCTCGCCACCCTGCTGGTCGTGGGCGGCGTGGTCGCCGCCACCGCGCCCGCGCATGCCGCGCCCGGCGCGACCATCGAGGTCGAGTCCGACGTCGCGTTCATCGACGAGCCGCTCATCGTCGGCGGCTCCTGCCCGTCCGGCTCCGAGACCGCGGTCGTCACCCTGGTCCAGGACGGTGAGGAGACCGCCTTCGACGCGGTCGGCGTGGCTCCGGACCTGTCCTTCGAGGCGTCCCTCGACCTGACCGACGCCGTCGCCGGCCCGGGCACGGCGACCGTCGACTGCATCGTGTACGGCAGCGCCAAGCCGCTCGCCAGCGCGTCGACCGACCTCTTCGTCATCGACTTCGACCTGGAGTTCGAGGAGATCGAGGTCGGCCTCTCCTCGCGCACCGTCGCGCTGGGCGGCACGATCACCGTCTCGGCCACGTGTCCCGAGGACGCGACGGACGCGGTCGTCCTGGCCGGCAACGAGGAGGCCGAGGACCCGTTCTTCACCCGCGAGCTCACCCCCGGCGCCGGCGGCAAGGTCTCGGTGCGTGTGCCGATCACCAAGAGCGACTCGGTCGCCCCGGAGGCCGGCACGGCGATCGGCATGGTCGTCTGTGGCAGCGAGACCGAGGTGCCGCCGCTGGCCGACTCCGGCATCCGCGCCCTCTCCGACGTCATGCTGATGCCGAGCGCCTTCGGCATCGAGGAGTTCACCATCACCCCGGCCGCGGCCCGCTCCGCCGTCCCGAGCCAGGCGTCGACGGGCACGGGCACGACCGCAGCCCGCGCCGAGCTCGCCAACACCGGCTCCGACGGCGCACCGCTCACCGCGATCGCGCTGGCGCTCATCGCCGCCGGTGGCGCCGCCATCCGGCTGAGCCGCCGGGCCTGACCCGCCGAGCGCAACCAGCACCACACGACCCCCGTCCCGCGCCCAGCGGGACGGGGGTCGTGCCTTGCCCGCGGCATACAGTGCGGGAATGGCGGCTCCCCCGGTGGTTCCCCTCGTGCCCGGCGTCTGGCGGATGCGCCTGGTCGGCGATCTCGTCAACGGCTTCGTGCTGCGCGACGACGACGGCCAGGTCGCGCTCGTCGACTTCGGGCTGAAGTGGTCACCGCGGAGGGTCGACGCCGCGCTGGCGCGCATCGGCGCAGGGGCCTCCGACGTCACGCGGCTGCTCCTCACGCACGCCCACCCCGACCACGCGGGGGGCGCCGCCGAGATGGCGCGCCGCACGGGCCGGGTTGTCGAGGTGCACGAGGACGACGCGGCCGCGGTCGCGGCCGGCAGGGTCCCCCCACGCGACGGTGCCACGCTGCTGGGGCGGCTGATGGCCCGGCTGCCCGGAGGTGGCTTCGAGGCCCCGCCGGTGGGCGCGACCTTCACCGACGGGCAGCTTCTCCCGATCGCCGGCGGGCTGCGGGTCGTCCACACCCCGGGCCACTCGCCGGGCCACGTGTCCCTGCTGCACGAGCCGAGCGGGCTGCTCGTCACCGGAGACGCGATCTTCAACGTGCGGGGGATCCGCTGGCCGGTCCGCGCGTTCTGCACCAACTTCGCCCTGACCACCCGGACAGCGCGGCGACTCGGCGAGCTCGACTACTCGGTGGCGGCCTTCACCCACGGCCCGGAGATCCGCGACCGGCCACGCGAGGCGATCAGGCGTTTCCTGGCCGACCACCCGCCCGCCGGCTGAGGCCGGGGGACACGCTGGGCCAGGTCCCGTCCCGGGTCGTCGCCAGCGGACACGGTTGTGACTCACACCGTGGGCGAATCGAGTCCCCTTCGTCGACGCTTCTCCACGGCGGTGGTGACGATGAGGTCGCGGCTTACCGGTGACACACTCGGTTCGCGGTGCCCGGCCTCACCCGGCGTCGCGGTGCGGCGCCTCGGGAGGCGCGCATCGGAGCCCGTGTGCCTGGCCGTACTCGATGAACTGCGCGCGCAACGCACCAGGAACGTCCAGTCTGACGTCCTCGCCCGCGGTGGTGGTGACCCGCAGTGTCCGGTCCCAGGTCCACCGGTCCGGCTCGGCCACCTGCTCGACGTCGTCCCAACGCACGGTGCGCCACCGGTACCCGCGCTTGACCCGGATCCCGTCCGGGCCGACCACCGTCCGCTCGGAGCGGGACGTCAGCACAACAGACACTGCCAGTGCCGCGGCGACAGCGTTGATGCCGCCGAGCACGACCCTCCCGCCGAGCAGGTTGAACACGGCACTGGCCGACCAGAGTGCCGCCATCGCCCCCCACAGCCACCAGAGCGTCATCCGGTCCACCCGGTGCTCCCCTGCGACGCCACCCGCCGTGCCGCCTTCTGCCATGTCCCGCCGCCTGTCATGTGTTGGCATGTTCGCCGTCCCCCGAGCACGCGGCGCTCGCCGCGCGAGCCGGGCCTGCCCCGTCGCGGCCTCTACCGCGACCGACCTGCACTGAGTCACGACCTCCTGCCGATCTTGCCCGTCGCCCTGAGCGCCCAGAGCACGGCGACTCCGAGGAAGAGCGCGGCGTTCACCCGGTGAACCACCTGGTCGGGCCGCGTGATCGCCATGACCAGGGTCAGCACCGCGAGGACGACGAAGAACAGGCTGCCCCACCGGAACATCCGGGTCTCGGCTTCCTTGCCGCGACCCCGGTCGGTGGCGGCGACCATCCAGCGAAACCCGGCCGCGGCGCCGAAGAGGACGAAACCGCCGAGCACGGCACCGACACCCGCCACGGCTCGATCGGTCTCGCCGCCCACGAGGCCCATCACCACCAACGTCGCGCCGATGAGCAGGCTGAGCCCACCGAGGGCCAGGCAGCCTCGAATGACCCATCGCCAGAAGGTGCGCTGTCGCTGGGTCATTGAGCGTCCTGCGGGGGCGTGTCGCGCAGGCGTGGCCCGTGCTCGCCGGGATGAGGCTGGCGGTGCGCATCGGCGTACGCCACCAACGGCTCCCAGAGCGAGTCGGGGACGTGCAGGGCCACCCGTTCCCCTGCGGTCGTGGTCACCGACAGCATCTTGGTGTTGCTCCACCGGCCTGGTTCGGGAACGGACGCGATCTCGTCCCAGGTCAGCGTCCGCCAGGTCCGGCCGCGTTTGACGCGGATCCCGTCGCTGGAGACGACGGTGCGCTGCGTCCAGCCCCACCAGAACAGCAGGGCGCCCCCGAGGAGGATGCCGAGGTGCCACGTGGCCGCACCGTAGGCGCCGTCGGCCAACGCCAAGCCCGCCCGCACCAGTTGCCCCACGGCCGCCAGCGCGAAGAGGACCAGCAGCCACCGGTGCCGCCTCAGGGACTCTGCGGTTGGCTGGTACGTCCCCGCCACGTCGCGACCTGCGTCCACCCTGGCTCCCCCCAGCCCTGTCCATCGGTGACCGCGCTGTCCTGCCACCCGGAAACACGGAGAACCGGGTCACCGGGTCACCGGGTCACCGGGTCACCGGGTCACCGGGTCACCGGGTCACCGGGTCACCGGGTCACCGACGACGCTGCCGTGCAGTGTCACCGAACCTGCTGGGGTGGGACACCCGCATTCGACGGAGGTGCAGCACGAGCTGACGTGCCCTGACGCGACCCGTTCGGCGCGTCGTGGATGGTGACACCGAGATGTCGCTGGACACCGATCAGCCGAAGTCGTTGGCCATGTTCGCGAAGCGGCTGTAGTGGCCCTGGAAGGCCAGCACGATGTCCTTGGTCGGGCCGTTTCGGTGCTTGGCCACGATGACGTCGGCCTCCCCCTCGCGGGCCGGGTCGGACTTGTCGCGGTGGAGCAGGATGACCATGTCGGCGTCCTGCTCGATCGAGCCCGACTCGCGCAGGTCGGACATCTGCGGCCGCTTGTCGGTGCGCTGCTCGGGGCCACGGTTGAGCTGCGAGATCGCGATGACGGGCACCTCGAGCTCCTTGGCGAGCAGCTTGAGGGCACGGGAGAACTCCGAGACCTCCTGCTGGCGGGACTCGACCTTCTTGCCCGAGCTCATCAGCTGCAGGTAGTCGATGACGACGAGCTTGAGGTTGTGCTGCTGCTTGAGCCGGCGGCACTTGGCCCTGATCTCCATCAGCGACATGTTCGGCGAGTCGTCGATGAACAGTGGCGACTCGGAGATCTGCCCCATGATCCGGGCCAGCTTCTGCCAGCCCGGGTCGCCGAGGGTGCCCTTGCGGAGGTCCTGGAGCTGGATCTGCGCCTCCGCCGACAGGACGCGCATCGTGATCTCGGTGCGGCTCATCTCGAGGGAGAAGATGGCGGTGGCCTGCTTGTGCCGGATTGCGGCCGCCCTGGCGATGTCGAGGCCGATCGTCGACTTGCCGACCGCGGGACGGGCCGCGATCACGATCATCTGGCCGGGGTGCAGGCCGTGGGTCAGCTCGTCGAGCTCGATGAAGCCGGTCGGCACACCGATCATCTCGTCGGTGCGGCCCGAGGCCACCTCGATCTCGTTCAGGGTCTCCTCGAGCACGTCGCCGAGGGCGGTGTAGTCCTCACCGCCGCGCTTGTCAGCGACGGAGTAGACCTCGGCCTGTGCCGCGTTGACGATGTCCTCGACGTCGCCGCCGCCCTGCTGGTAGCCGAGCTGCACGATGCGGGTGCCGGCCTCGACGAGACGGCGGAGCACCGCGCGCTCGGCCACGATCTGTGCGTAGTAGCCCGCGTTGGCGGCGGTCGGCACCGCCTGGATCAGCTGGTGGAGGTAGGCCTGGCCACCGATGCGCTGCAGGTCGCCGCGCTTGGACAGCTCGTCGGACACCGTGATGGCGTCGGCCGGCTCTCCCCGGCCGTAGAGGTCGAGGATCGCGTCGTAGATCAGCTCGTGGGCCGGGCGGTAGAAGTCGGTGCCGCGCAGGCCCTCGACGCAGTCGGCGATGGCGTCCTTGGAGAGGAGCATGCCGCCCAGCACCGACTGCTCGGCGTGGACATCCTGCGGGGGCACCCGCTCGTCGGATGGACCGTCCGAGACCGCCCCGAAGGCGCTGGTGCTCAGCTCCGCAATGGACACAGGCAAACCCCTACAACGATGTCGAACTGATGTGCGATCCAGTAGACCAGCGGCCGCCGACAGATCGAGGGATCTGCACCCGGCGTGCCCGTGCTCGGCTCACCGTAGAGCGGTGCGCCGGGCAGGCTCAAACCACGCCTGTGCACAACTCGTGGACAACCTGTGCACGAGCAGCGGCACGGATGTGCACAGCCTTGGGACAACCCTGTGGATTTCCAGGGGACAACCACCCGGCACCGGTCCTGACCTGCGACAACGTCATCCACCGCCTGTGGACGAAAAGTTTCTTCCGGCCGGAATGCCCGAATTTGTCCACATGACGCCGGTCACACTGCCGACCTAGGCTGGGCCCATGTGCCGCAACATCCGTCAGCTCCACAACTTCGAGCCCCCGGCCACCTCCGACGAGGTCCGCGCGGCAGCGCTGCAGTACGTCCGCAAGGTCAGCGGCAGCACTCGCCCGAGCCAGGCCAACCAGGCAGCCTTCGACGCCGCGGTGGAGGCGGTGGCCCACGCGACCCAGCACCTGCTCGACCACCTCACCACCAGCGCGCCACCCAAGGACCGCGAGACCGAGGCCGCCAAGGCCCGGGCCCGCGCACAGGCGCGCTATGCCACGGCCTGAGCCGCGCGGCACACCCACGCCCTCGCGACGGCCGGATGCCGGTGGCCTAGCGTCCTCACCATGACGGACCCTGCGAGCCCCGACGACACGCGCACGATGCACGAGCGGATGCTCGCCGGCGACCTCTACATCGCCGACGACCCCGCCATCTTCGAGGCGGCCTCGGCCGCGCTCGACCTCGCCGCAGCCTTCAACGCCACCTCCGTCCGCCAGGGCCCCCTGCGCGACCGCATCCTCGCGGAGCTGCTCGGCTCGATCGGCGAGGGCACCCACATCCGCCCGCCGCTCCATGTGGACTACGGGAGCAACATCCGGATCGGCGCGCGCTGCTTCGCCAACTTCGGCCTCGTGGCCCTCGACGTCGCCCCGATCACCATCGGCGACGACGTCCAGATCGGCCCGAACGTCCAGCTGCTCACACCGACGCACCCCCTCGAGCCCGGGCCCCGGCGGGACAAGTGGGAGGCCGCCAAGCCGATCGTCATCGGCGACAACGTCTGGCTCGGCGGGGGCGCGATCGTGCTGCCCGGGGTCACCATCGGCGAGAACACCGTGGTGGGAGCCGGCGCCGTGGTGACCCGCGACCTGCCTGCGAACGTCGTCGCCGTCGGGAACCCGGCCCGCGTGGTGCGGAGCCTCGGCGACGGCGGAGCCCCAGCCGGGAGCTGACCGAGCCGGCCCGGCTGTCGGTGGCTGGCGCAACGGAGGGGGCCGTGCTCCCGACCTCTGGCCAGCGCACCCGGACGGCCGAGCGCGCGTCGGTCGGGGCTGACAGGCTGGCCCGGTGACCGGGTCCGACGTTGTCCAGGCGATCCGCAGGGCCGTGGCGGCGGCCGGCGACCCCGAGCGGGCCGTGGCCCAGCAGCGGTACATGAAGTCCGAGATACCCTTCCGCGGCATCTCCTCGGCGGAGCTCACGGCGCTGCTGCGGCCGATCCTGGCCGACCCGGCACACCGGATCGCCGCCCGGGGCGAGTGGGACGCCGCGGTCCGGGACCTCTGGGACTCCGCCACCCACCGCGAGGAGCGGTATGCCGCGATCGCGCTCACGGGGCACCGCGCCTACCGCGCATGGCAGGACCCCGAGGCCGTTCCGCTCTACGAGCACCTCGTGCGGACCGGCGCCTGGTGGGACCTCGTCGACCCCGTCGCGTCCAACCGGGTCGGCCCCATCCTCCGGGCGCACCACGACGCGGTGGCGCCGGTGGTGCGGGCCTGGTCGACCGACGCGGACCTGTGGGTGCGCCGGACCGCGATCCTCAGCCAGCTGACGTTCAGGCACGACACCGACACCGCCCTGCTGCGCGCGTGCGTGGAGCCCAACCTGGCCGACGGCTCGTTCTGGGTCCGCAAGGCGATCGGCTGGGCCCTGCGGCAGTACGCCCGCACCGACCCGGAGTGGGTCCGCGAGACCGTCGCCGCCTACGGGGACCGCCTCTCGGGCCTCTCCCGCCGCGAGGCACTCAAGCACCTCTGAGAAAGTGCGCACCCTAAGCCCCTGACCTGCACAAACGCCGGTTATGCTGCGTCGGTGTCCGACACTCCCGCCACCCTCGCAGCCCCCTCCGGGAATCCCGCTGCCCTGTGGCACACCACCCTGGCCGAAGCGGTCCGCCTCCTGGACGAAGAGGCCGCGGAGGAGCTGCTCGACTGCTGCCTCGCCGACATGGGGGTCGAGGACGCGCTCCGCGAGGTCGTCATGCCGCTGATGCACGAGGTGGGCGAGGACTGGTCCACGGGGATCCTCACCGTCGCCCAGGAGCACTTCATCACCCAGGTGGTGCGGGCGCGGCTCACCGCACTCTCGCGCGGCTGGAGCAGCGGCCTCGGCCCGATGGTCTGGCTCGCCTGCCCGCCGGGCGAGCTGCACGACCTGCCGCTGTTCCCCTTCGGGATCGCCCTGCACCGCGGCGGCTGGCGGGTCCGCTTCTTCGGGGCGCACACCCCGGTGCACGACCTCATCGGCCTCGCCAAGGTCAGCCCACCCGAGCTCGTGGTGCTCGCGTCGACCACGGCTCGGGGGCTGAGCTCTCGGCGGTGGGAGCTGGCCCAGCTCTCCCGGGTGGCACCGCTGGCCGTGGCCGGCGAGGGAGCCAGCTGGGCCTTCGCCGAGGCCATCGGCGCGACCTACCTGCCCGGCGACCCGGTGAGTGCCGCCGAGCAGGTCGCGTCGAGCCACGTCGCGACCAGGGACCTCGCCGCGAGCCGGCGCGAGGAGGCCGAGATGGCGGCCCAGGCCTCCGCAGACACCCCCGGCATGCAGTCCGAGGCCAGCTGACGAACCGCACCGGATCGCAGCGGCATCCCTCTCACGGCACGACGACGCTGCGCCGGGGCCGCTCGCGCCCGACCGGACTCAGTCGTCGAAGAACCACCCCCGGCGCATGCCCGGCTCGCGGCCGGGCTCGACGTAGTGCTCGGTCCCGAAGAACGCCGCGAACACGTCCTCCGGCATGCCCAGGAACCCCTCGATGTCGGTGGCCTGGCTGCGGTGCGCCTCCATCGACGCGCGGCGCTGGGGCAGGTAGTCGGTCACGTCGACCTGCAGGTGGATCTCCGCCTCGGGGGTGCCGAGCGGGTTGCCGTCGTCCATCGGGGCGTCGGGGTCCCAGTTGGCCGCGGCCTCGCCCGCCGCAACAGCCGCGTCGTACATGCGTCGCAGCACGTCCCGGTTGAAGGTCGACTCCAACACCCTGGCCCGCGCCACCGACAGCGAGGTGGCCCGGTGGACGAGCTGGTGCACCTTGACGTGGTCGGGGTGGCCGTACCCGCCGTGCCAGTCGTAGCCCACCACGACGTCGGCGGCCTCGTCGTCGAGGATGCGCGCGAGGCGACGGGCCGCCTCGTCGAGGTCGGCCTGCAGGAACGCCCCGGGGTGGTGGTTCTGCTCCCAGCCGTTCATGCCGGAGTCGGCGTAGCCCAACCACTCCACCCGAGCCACCCCGAGCACGTTCGCCGAGGCCTGGGCCTCGCGGCGGCGCCGGTCGGCCACCGTCTCGCCGTCGGCGAGGTCGAGGGCGAGCTCGCCGTGGTCGCCGTTGGTCGCGAAGACGACGACCACCCGGTGGCCCTCGGCCGCCGCACGCGCCATCGACCCAGAGGTCTGGGAGGCCTCGTCATCGGGGTGGGCGTGGACGTACACGATCGTGGGCACACGGCCATGATGCCGCGCGGCCGGGGCGCCCGGGCGGCATACCCGGAAGGGGTCGAGAAGGTCACGAAATGATAAATAGTTAATAGGCTCTATTTTAATATCTGCTGCAGCCTGCTGCTCTGGGAACAGACGCCCGACAAGGAAGCCGGGCCCGGAACCGGAGTCGACGATGACCATTCCCACCCACACCACCCTGACGGCCGAGCGGCGGCCGCTCCGGTGCGGCGAGAAGCCCACCGAACCCAAGTCCCCGTTGTTCGTGGGCGCCCTCGGGTTCGCGCAGTTCGGCCTCTTCGTGGCCCTGCTCGGCCCCGTGATCGTGAGCATGGCCCTCAAGGTCAACACCCTGGTCGCCGACCCGACCGGGCGCACCAGTGCCCTCGGAGTGGTCCTCGGTGTCGGCGCGGTCGCGGCCTTCCTCGGCAACGCCGTCTTCGGCCGCCTCTCGGACCGCACGACCTCCCGCTTCGGACGCCGCAGGCCCTGGCTGGTCGGCGGCGTCCTGGTCATGGCGGCGGCGCTGCTGCTCATCTCCCAGGCCGGCTCGGTCCCCGTCCTGGCCCTCGGCTGGTTCATCGCCCAGCTCGGCGCCAACGCCGCCTTCGCGCCGTTCATCGCGACCCTCGCCGACCAGCTGCCCGAGAAGCAGCACGCCAAGGTCTCCGCGATGGTGGGGATCATGCAGAACGTCGCCGTCCTCGCCGCGGCCCAGCTCGCCACGCGGCTGACCGACGACATGCTCGGCCTGTTCATGGTGCCGGCGGCGATCGGCGTCCTCGGCATGGTGGTGTTCGCCCTCGTCCTGCCCGACCCGGTGCTCGAGACCCCACCCCCGCGCCTGGACGCCAGGACCATCGCCGAGACCTTCTGGGTCAGTCCCGTCAGGCACCCCGACTTCGGCTTCGCCTGGTGGTCGCGCTTCCTCATCTTCCTCAGCAGCTTCCTGTTCACGACCTTCCGGCTGAACTTCCTCGTCGACCGGGTGGAGCTCTCCGAGGCGGAGGCCGCGCAGGCGATCGCGACGGGCATCCTCATCTACACCGCCGTGCTCGTCGTCGCCGGCTGGGCTGCGGGCGTGGTCTCCGACCGCACCGGACGGCGGAAGATGCTGGTCGCCTCGTCGACGCTGCTCTTCGGCGTCGGCGTCGCCCTGCTCGCGCACGCCGACACGGTCTCCGGGTTCTACTGGGTCGAGGCGATCATGGGCCTCGCGTTCGGGATCTACATGAGCGTCGACATGGCCCTCGTGCTCGAGGTGCTCCCGAACCGCGACGACTCGGGCAAGGACCTCGGCGTCTTCAACATGGCCAACGCCATCCCGCAGTCCGCGGCGCCCTTCCTGGGCTCGCTGCTCCTCGGCGTCGGCGTGGGTTCCGCCGGCCCCAACTACACCCTCATGCTGTGGACAGCGGCACTGATCGCGCTCGTCGGCGCCGCTGTCGTCCTCCCCATCCGGAAAGTGAAGTGACGATGAACCACCTCAACAACCCGTATGCCGTGCTGGTGGCGAAGCTCGACCTGCGCACCAAGGTGCGCCTGCTCACCGGCGAGACCGCCTTCACCCTGTGGGGCGAGGACTCGATCGGCCTGGCGCCGATGGCCTTCTCCGACGGCCCGACCGGCGTTCGTGGCCTGAAGTTCACCGGCGGGGCGGAGGTGGCGCTCTTCCCCAACGCCACCGTGCTCGCCTCGGCCTGGAGCGAGGAGTCCGCCCGCGAGGTCGGCGGCATGCTCGCGGAGGAGGCGGAGCGGCAGCAGATCCACGTCGTGCTCGGCCCGACGATCAACCTGCACCGCTCGCCCCTGGGTGGGCGGCTCTTCGAGCAGTACTCCGAGGACCCGCTGCTCACCGGGAAGCTCGCCGCTGCCTACGTCCAGGGCCTGCAGGGCAAGGGGATCGGGGCCTGCCTGAAGCACCTCGTCGCGAACGAGTCCGAGACGGAGCGCAACTACATGGACTCCGTGGTCTCCGAGGAGGCGCTGCGCGAGGTCTACCTGCTGCCGTTCGAGATCGCTGTCGAGGAGTCGAACCCCTGGTCGATCATGGCCGCCTACAACGACGTCAACGGCGTCGCCGCCACCGAGCAGGGCCACGTCAACAACGAGGTGGTCAAGGGCGAGTGGGGCTGGGACGGCCTGCTCATGAGCGACTGGTTCGCCACCAAGACCTCCGCCCCGGCTGCCCTCGGCGGCCTCGACCTCGTCATGCCGGGCCCGGACGGGCCGTGGGGCGAGGCGCTCGTGGCCGACGTCGAGTCCGGTGCCGTGCCCGAGTCGGTCGTCGACGAGCACGTGTGCCGCCTGCTCCGGCTCGCGGAGCGCGTCGGCGCGCTCGGCGGCCCCGAGGACCACCGGCAGTGGCCGGCCTCCTCCACGGCCCCGGACGCGCCCGAGCGGCGGGCCCAGCTGCGCCGGCTGGCCACCGACGGCATGGTCGTCCTGGCCAACAACGGCGTGCTCCCCCTGGCTCCGGGAGGGGAGGGCGGAGCCTCCGGCAGCGTCGCCCTCGTCGGCCGCCACGCCGTCGAGACCATCTGCATGGGGGGCGGATCCGCCCAGGTCAACCCGCCGCACCAGGTCTCCATCGCCGCCGGCCTCGGTGAGGTGCTCGGCGACCGGCTCGTCGTCGTCGACGGCGTCGAGGTCCGCGACCGGCCGGTCGCCGCCGACCCGGCCTTCGTCAGCGACCCGGAGACGGGCAGGCCCGGGATACGGGTCAGCTACTACGACGCGGACGGCGAGCTCATGGCGCAGGAACACAGCAGCGTCACCAGCGTCAGCGTGGGCTGGGACGACGAGCTCCCTCGACCGGCGGCCAGGGTCACGCTCGCGGCCCGCGTTCGCGAGGGGGGCCCCACCCGGCTCGGCGCCCTCGGCGTCGGCGAGTGGCGGATCAGCGTCGACGGGACCGAGGTGGCCGGCACGAGGCTGGTGGCCGAGGGCCACGACCCCGGCGAGTCCATGCTCAAGCCGCCCGCCTGGACCGAGCAGGTCGACCTCGCGGCCGGTGCCCTCGTCGAGGCAACCCTCACCCTCGTCCGCTCCGAGCCGGTGCCCGGTCCCGACGGCAGGATCGGCCAGCTGTCGCACCTCATCGCCTCCGGCATGGGCGTGAAGAGCCTGGTGGCACACCCGGCCCCTGCACCCGCGGAGCAGTCGATCAGCGCAGCAGTGGAGGCGGCCCGCTCGGCCGGGACGGCCGTCGTCGTCGTCGGACTGACCGAGGAGCAGGAGACCGAGGCGGTCGACAAGCACACCCTGGCGCTGCCCGGGGCGCAGGACGCCCTGGTGTCCGCCGTTGCCGCCGCGGCGCAGCGCACGGTGGTCGTCGTCAACGCGGCCACCCCGGTCCTGATGCCGTGGGCCGACGAGGTCGACGCGATCGTCGTGGTCGGGCTGCCGGGCCAGGAGGGCGGCTATGCCGTGGCGGACGCCCTGCTCGGCGTGCGGGAGCCCGCCGGACGCCTGGTCACCTCCTACCCGGCCGCGGACGGCGAGGCCCCGGCGTGGGACGTCGTGCCGACCGACCTGGAGCTCGAGTACACCGACGGGACGTTCGTCGGCTACCGCGGCTTCCACGCCGGGCGCGCCAAGGCACCGGCCTGGTGGCTCGGGCACGGCCTCGGCTACGGCTCGTGGGACTACCCCGAGGCAGTGGTCGCGGGCGCGGGCGACGACGGCGCACCGCGGGTCGAGGTGACGGTGCGGAACACGTCCGACCGTGACTCCCGCGAGGTCGTGCAGGTCTACCTGCAGCCGGCCGAGGGCGACCAGCCGGTGCGGCTCGTGGGCTGGGCCGCCGTGGACGTCCCGTCGGGCGGCTCCGCCACCGCCTCGGTCGACTGCGACGCCCGGCTGTGGCGCCGCTGGGACGCCGAGGCCGACGGCTGGGCCCGGCTGGCCGACGGCGGCGAGCTAATCGTCGCCCGGGGCCTCGGCGACGTCCGCCACCGGCTCCCACTGGGCTGATGGCCGGACCCCGTTCGAGCCCGGGCCGCCGCCGCGCGCGCCCGGGTTCGAGCGGGAGCCCGCCCGCGGCATACCCTCAGCGCGTGGCGACCACCACCGAACCGCAGCCGCGCCCCGCCCGCCGGGGACGCGGGCGACCCCGTGGCAGTGACGCCGCGGAGACCCGCGAGCGCATCCTCGCGGCGGCGGCCGACCTCTTCGCCGAGACCGGCTACCGGGCGACCTCGATGGTCAGCGTCGCCGAGGCGGCGGGGTTGAGCCAGACCGGGCTGCTCCACCACTTCCCCTCCAAGGAGCTGCTGCTGGCCGGGGTGCTGGCCCGCCGGGACGAGCAGGACATGGCCGCCCTGGGCGACGACCGGGAGCCGAGGGGCTGGGAGGTCCTCGACGCCCTCGTGCGACTCGTCGAGCACAACACCGGGCGCGAGCCGTTCGTGCGCCTCTTCACCGCGATGGCCGGCGAGGCCATCGACGCCGACCACCCGGGGCACGACTGGCTGCGACAGCACCACCGTGCCGCCGCGGAGATGCTCGTGTCCGGGCTGCGCCAGGCGCAGGCCGACGGGACCTGCGCCCCTGACGCGCCCGTCGAGCGCATCGCCCGGGTGACCCTCGCCGTCATGGACGGCCTGCAGATCCAGTGGCTGATGGACCCCGAGGGCGAGGACATGGCCGCGGACTTCGCCGCCTTCGCGCGCACGGTCCGCGAGCGCTGGGAGCTGCCGGCCCGGGTCGACGGGTAGCGGTCGATGAGCACAGGTCGATGAGCAGCCCGGCGACCACCACCCAGAGCCGGGAGATCCTGCGGCTGGCGGTGCCCGCGTTCCTGGCCCTGGTCGCGGAGCCCCTCTTCCTGCTCGCGGACTCGGCGATCATCGGCCACCTCGGCACCGCGCAGCTCGCCGGGCTCGGGGTCGCGAGCGCCACCCTCCTGACGGCCGCGAACCTCTTCGTCTTCCTGGCCTACGGGACGACCTCGATCGTGGCCCGGCAGGTCGGCGCCGGCTCGGAGCGCGGGGCCCTCGAGGCCGGCATCGACGGCACGTGGCTGGCAGTTGCCATCGGCGCGGTCGTGGCCGCCGCAGTCGCCCTCGCCGCCGAACCCCTGTGCCGCGTCTTCGGCGCGTCGCCGTCGGCCCTCGGCCACGCCACGACCTACCTGCGCATCTCCGCCCTCGGCATCCCCGCCATGCTCGTCGCCCTCGCGGCGACCGGCGTGCTCCGTGGCCTGCAGGACACCCGCACCCCGCTGGTCGCCTCGGTGGCTGGTTTCACGTCGAACATCGCCCTCAACGTGGCGTTCGTCTACGGCCTGGGCTGGGGCATCGCCGGGTCGGCGTGGGGCACCGTCCTCGCCCAGACCGGCATGGCGACCGGTCTGGTCGTCGTCCTGGTCCGCCACGCCGAGCGCGCCGCCGCCAGCCTCCACCCGCACCCCGTACGCGTCCTGCGGGCGGCCGTGAGCGGCATACCGCTGCTCGTGCGCACGCTCGCGCTGCGCGCCATCCTGCTCGTCACCACCTGGGTCGCGGCCGGGCTCGGCGACGTGCCGCTGGCCGCGCACCAGGTCGCGGCGACGGTGTGGTCCTTCCTCGTCTTCGCCCTCGACGCCCTCGCCATCGCGGCCCAGGCACTCACCGGCAAGGCGCTCGGGGCCGGTGACGTGGTCGCGGCCCGCTCCGCCACGTCCACGATGGTGCGGTGGGGCGTCTGGGGCGGCGCGGTGCTCGGCGTGCTGCTGCTGGCGGTCCACCGGGTGCTGCCGGCCGCGTTCACCACCGACGAGGCGGTGCGCTCGGCACTGGCCGCCGCACTGGTGGTCGTGGCCCTCGGGCAGCCGCTGTCGGGCTACGTCTTCGTCGTCGACGGTGTGCTGATCGGGGCCGGCGACGGGCGCTGGCTGGCGAAGGCCATGGTCGCCACCCTGGTGCTCTACCTCCCGCTGGCGCTCGGCGTGCACGCCGCCGCCGAGACCCTGCTCGGCGACGGCGGCACCGACGGTCAGGTTGTCGCCCTGGCTGCGCTGTGGGTGGCCTTCACCGCCTTCATGGCGATCCGCGGCGCGCTGTTCTGGTGGCGGATCCGCTCCGACCACTGGCTCGTGACCGGCGCCTCGCGCTAGTCCGTCGCACCACCACGCCAGCCCACGAGGCCGCCACGACCACCGCCGCGAGCACCTGGATCTGGCGGGTGTAGCGCTCCGGGTAGACGACGTTCTCGAGGTAGTGGTCGATGAACCCGGTGCCCGACAGCGGCTGCTCGCCGCCGC
>NZ_DATBMI010000040.1:0-37255 GCF_036554925.1 Pedococcus sp. | reverse complement strand
AGGTCCCGGTCCGCCACGAGGACGGCGAGGTCCGACAGGGGGTCGGAGCCGACGACCGTCACCTGCGCTGCGGTCCCGTCAACGAACTCGGCCTCGCCCCGGTCGGCGCCGGCCACCACGTGCGCGTTGGTCAGCAGGTGCCGCCCGCGGCTGAGCACGACCGCGGAGCCACCACTTTCGGCGGTACCACCCCTGACGCGGCGCTGGACCCGCACACTGGCGACGCGTGGGATGAGCCGCTCCGCCACACCCGACACGACGGCGGAGTAGGCATCCAGCACACCATCGTCCACTGGGCTGTCGGACATCGGCGCCTCCCGGTCATCTCTGACAGTGAAACCACGTCGCGGCCGGGCTGATTCCGCGGTGGCTCTGCGCGGTGGCTCTGCGCGGCGGCACTGCGTGGTGGGCCGGGGAGCGGCGTGCCGACGCCCGCAGTGCTAGGTCGCCAGGGGGAAGTGCGGGTGCACCGGCGAGCGCCCCTGGAACGACAGGATGGCTGGGTTCTGGATCACCCCGTCACGGATCTCGATGGCTCGCCGCACGGTCGAGTTCTCCTCCCACCCCTGCACGCCCGCGAGCACGGGCCGGAGGAACGGCAGCAGCGCCTCGCTGATCTCCCAGGTGGCCGAGTTCCACAGGTACGAGGGGCTGTGGTCGACCGCGTAGTAGAGGACGGAGTCCCCGACCTCGAGGACCGGCTCGGCGAAGGACGTCGGGCGCGCCCAGCTGAAGCCCATCCCCTCGTCGCACGACACGTCGACGATGACCGTGCCCCTGTGCACTGCCGCGAGGTCGCCCTCGGTCATGAAGACGGCCGGGGAGTCGGTGTCCTGCAGCACGCAGTTGACGATGATGTCGTGCTGGGCGAGGAAGGAGGCCAGCGGCACGGGGCCGCGATCGGTGACCGCATGGCTCATCCGCTCGGCCGTCCGGTCGTCGAAGTGGACGATGCGGGCGGTGTGGATCGGCGCCGCGACCGCGGCCACCTGCCGGTGGGTCAGCACATCGACGTCGAAGACCCCCAGGGCGTTCAGCGCCGTCACCGCACCACGGGCGGTCGCGCCGAAGCCGATGACCGCTGCACGCAGCTTCCGGCCGAAGTCCCCTGAGGTGCCGGCGAGCTGCAGGGCGTGGAGCACGGAGCAGTAGCCCGCCATCTCGTTGTTCTTGTGGAACACGTGGAGGTTGAACGACCCGTTGGGGTTCCAGTGGTTCATGGCCTCGAAGGCGATGAGGGTCAGCCGCTTGTCGATGGCGAGCTGGGTCAGCTTCTCGTCCTGGACGCAGTGGGGCCAGCCCCAGAACACCTGGCCCATGCGCATCTCGGCGAGGTCGCTCAGCACGGGTTTGGGCTGGAGGATGACGTCACACTCCTCGATGAGCTCCGCCTTGCTCCGCAGGCCGGCGACCAGCCCGTGCAGCTCGTCGTCGGCGACGCCGAAGCGCTCACCGTAGCGGTGCTCGAGGTAGATGTGGTCCCGCAGGTCCGGCGGGATCCGGTGCAGGTGCTGCGGGTGGAGCGCGAGCCGGCGCTCGTTCTCCTTCTGCGACCGGGCCATGACACCGAGGGACAGGTGCCGCCCCCGGAGCTCCTCCCCCGTCATCCCCGTGCACCGTCCCTTCCGCGCCAGGCTCAGCACCACAAGGCACCAGTGCGCCGGCCGGTGCCCTGCCCCCCACCGTAGGGAGACGGCCCCGCGCGCCTCTAGGGACTTCCGTCCCTCATGGGCGCCACCCCGGCGGAGGGTCCTCTCCGACGAGGCCGTCGACGGCCTCGCGCAGCAGGTCGGCGTGCCCGGTGTGCCGGCCGTACTCCTCCACGAGGTCGCAGACCAGCCGGCGAAGGCTGGCGTGCTGCCCGTCCGGCGCGGAGACGTGCACGAGCTGGTCGAGCCCTCCGTCCGCCAGTGCTGTTCCCAGCCGCGCACGGGACCTCGCGACCGCGCCGTCCCAGAGCGCGTAGAGCTCCTCGGGGGTGTCCTCGGCGGCGGAGGCGAACTCCCAGTCGTTGGTGCCGTTCCAGCCCGTCGCGTCCCAGGGAGCCCCGATCGGCTCCCCGCGCAGCTTGGTGGTGAAGTGGTAGTCCTCCACCGCCGCGAGGTGCTTGAGGAGGCCGCCCAGGGTCAGCGAGGAGGCGCCGATGCGGCTCTGCAGGCCGGCCGCGTCGAGACCTCCGGCCTTCCACCGGAACGTCGCCCGCAGGCGGTCGAGCGCGCCGATGAGGTGCTCGGTCTCGGTGCCGGCGAGCGGCGGCTCCCAAGGAGTGTCAGTGGTCGTCATGCCGCCACCGTAGAGCCGGTTCCGGACGGATCGTTGCCTGATGTTGTGAGACTCTGCCCGCATGGACGCGTCCAACCCCACGGCACGGGCCCTGGTCTGCCTCCAGCTGCTTCAGGAGAACCCCGGCATGACCGCCCACCTGCTGGCTGAGAAGCTCGGTGTCTCGGAGCGGGCGGCCCGGAGGTACGTCAGCGTGCTCCGCGAGGCCGGCATCCCGGTCGAGTCCGCCCGCGGGCCCTACGGCGGGTACCGCCTCGGCCGCGGGCTCCGCCTTCCACCGCTGGTGTTCAGCGCCACCGAGGCCCTTGGCCTGGTCATGGCCGTGCTCGACGGCCACCACGACCCGAGCGATTCGACCGACCCGGTCGGCAGCGCGCTGGGCAAGATCGTGCGCGCGCTGCCGGAACCCGTTGCAGCGCAGGCCGAGGCGGTGCGCAGGACGACGGCGCCCGCCCCGGACCGTGCCGCGGCACGACCCGACCCCGCAACGACGAGCACGCTGGTCCGAGCCTGCACGAGGCGCCGTCGTGTGCGTCTCGAGTACCGCTCCGACGCCGGGTCGGAATGGGTCCTCGATGTCGAGCCGTGGGCTGTCGTCGTGCGCCACGGTCGGTGGTACCTGCTCTGCTGGTCCCACACCTCCGGGGCCCGGAGGGCGTACCGGGTCGACCGCGTCCGCGACGTGCAGGTACTCGGCGAGACCTTCAGCCCACCCGCCGACCTCGACCCGGTCGCCGTGCTCGAGGACCACCTCGCCGTGGGTTGGGAGTACGACACCGAGCTGGTCATCGACGCCCCTCTCGACGTCGTGGCGCGTTGCCTCCCCCGGAGCCTCGGGTCTCTCGAGCCGGTGGACGCCCAGACCACCCGCCTCGTCGGCAGCACCAGCAACCCACGCTGGTACGCCGAGCAGCTCACGGCCATCCCGGCGGCATACCGGATCGTGGGGTCCCCCGAGCTGAGACAGGCCGCGGGTGTCCTGGGTGAGCGACTGCTGGCCGCGAGCGGCAGGCACGCGTGAACGTCGTCCGGGGGCTGCTGGTGGTCCTCGCCGTCACGGCGACCACCGTCACCGTCATGTTGCTGGTGCGTCGGCGGGCCCCGGAGGGCAGCTACTTCAGCGACGGAGACCGTGCGGCGGGGGTCTTCGGCGTGCTGGCAACCGGGTTCTCGGTTCTGCTCGGGTTCATCATCTTCCTCGCCTTCCAGTCGTACGACGACTCCCGCGTCGGAGCCGAGACCGAGGCGACCATCGTCAGCCAGATGGTCCAGACAGCCCAGTTCCTGCCAGGGAGCGCCTCCGGGCAGCTCACCGGAGAGCTCGTCTGCTACGCCCGGTCGGTGGCCGGTGCCGAGTGGGACGCCATGGCCGCCGGCACGCTCGGGGACTCGGTCAACCCGTGGGGCGCGAGGATGTTCACCACGGTCTCCTCCGTCGACCCGAGCAGCCCGGCCGAGCAGTCGGCCTACGACCGGTGGATGCAACAGACCGCCGACCGACAGCAGGCGCGCAACGACCGGCTCCACGCTGCAGAGGGCATCATTCCACTGCCCCTGTGGCTGGTCCTGTTCCTGATCTGCGGGGTGATCTTCGGCTACCTGCTCTTCTTTGCCGACAGCGGCGAGCGGGCAGCCACCCAGGCCATGCTCATGGGCAGCGTCACCGTCGTCATCGCGCTCCTGATGCTCCTGCTCGTGTTCTTCGACAACCCCCACGGTGACGGGGTCGGCAGGCTCCAGCCGACGGCGATGGAGCGCTCCCTTCGCATCATCGAGGCGCAGACCACGACGGCGCAGGTCGAGGTCACCCCTCCGTGCGACGAGCGGGGTGTCGCGCGCTGAGGGTGACTAGCCCGTCTCGGGGCCGCGGATCGGGGGGCTCGTGACCAGGATGACGATGCTGACGAGCAGCACCCAGGTGGGGAAGACGAGCTGGCTCCACTTGTGCTCTCCCGCGGCCAGCATCAGCACCAGGGCCACGAGGTACCCGACGTAGCAGACCCAGCGCGGCAGCGCGGCGGTGCGCAGCCCGACGGTGCTGACCGAGAGGGTGAAGACCGCCGCCATGCGCATGGCGTACACCGAGACGAGAACCTGCGTGCTGTCGCGTCCGTACCCCCAGACGACGGCGTCGACCTCCGGCTGGGCGAGCATCTGGACCAGGCTGGTCGACGTGACCGCACCGGTGAACAGCATCGCGAGGAAGAGCAGCCCGCTGCCGAGGAACACCGTGGAGAACAGGCGGTCCTCGACGTCCCCGAGCTGGTCGCGCACGACACCGATGAACCAGAGGAAGGCGATGCCCGCGAACGGCACCAGGTTGAGGCCCCAGCGGATCAGTGTGCGCCGGGACGAGTCCGACTGGAGCGACTGGAGACTTCCCTCCGACAAGGCCAGCCGCATCATCGTCATGGCGGTCAGGAGCAGCAGCGCGAAGACGATCCCGGCGATCGCCGCCGAGCGTCGGCCGCGCCAGAGCCGGGCGGTCAGCCCGGGCGATACGACCACTTCGCTGCCTCCCACCTCTACGCCTCTCCGCTGCTCAGACCAGCATCGCAGGTCGCCACCAGGAAGTCGGGGCAAGTCACGGCCAGCGAGGAGAGCTCTTCATCGCGGTCCCGAGCTGAACGGCCGCCAGGTCAGCCCGGGCCGACTGGTTTCAGCGGCGCACCGCTGGGCAGGATCGCCGAGGTGAGCGCCTACGCCGGCTCAGCGGGGGCGCGTCGGTTCGTCAGCAGGACGAGGTCGAGGTGCGGCAGCGAGCCTCGTGCCTTCTGCCGCAGCCCAGACCGGGCGGTCGCGGCGCACGCGCCTGCCGCGGGTGCACACGCGAGGTGGGGGTTTTCGCCACCCAGGGTTGCTGCCGGGCAGACCCCGGGCCGATCCACAGTGGTTGCCAGGCGGCCACCGGGTCGCCGGCACCGGAAAGGACCCTCATGAACCTCACCCCTCGCCAGCGGCCCATCGTCATCGGCCTCGCCCTCGCCGGCACCGCGGCGCTGACCGCGGGGACCACCGCAGTCGTGGTCACGCGAGCCCCTGCCGCCGTGCACTCGCAGCCCCAGACCGCGCAGGCCCAGCCCAGCCAGGGGCCTGCCCCCGCCGCGTCTCCGGCAACGCCGGCCGCCCGGGCCACGGTGAAGCCCCGCCCAGCAGTGGTCGTGCCGGCTGCCGGGACGCCGCGACCGATCACCATGTCACAGGCCGTCTCGGTGGCCACCCGTCGGACCCACGCCCGCTTCGAGAAGGTCGAGGCGGACTACGGCCCGCAGGGCCTGGTGTACGACGTGAACCTCGTCCGGCCGAGCGGGGTCGACGTGGAGGTGCTGGTCCTCGCCCGCACGGGCCAGGTGATCAGCGTGGACGAGGACTTCGACTGACTCGGGCAGCCCGCGCCCTGGCGCTACCGTCAGACCGTGACGGAGTGGGCAGAGGTGGCCGACGGGGTCTTCCAGCGCAGGTACGACCCACTGGACATCAGCATCTGCGTCGTCCGCGGGAGCCGAGGCCTGCTGGTGGTGGACACCCGGTCCTCGCCGCAGCAGGCTGACGAGGTCCGGGAGCACCTGCGGGAGCTCGGCCCCCACCCGGTCGTGGCGGTGGTCAACACCCACGCCCACTTCGACCACACCTTCGGGAACCAGTCCTTCGGGGGCGTCCCGATCTACGGCCACCGTCGTGTGCCCGCGCACCTTCAGGCCTACGAGGCACCGATGCTGGCCGACTGGCTGGCCCGTGGCGAGGAGCCGGTCGAGGAATGGGCCGCCGTGGAGATCACCGCGCCGACAGCGCTGGTGGACAGGGAGCTCCGCCTCCTCGTGGGCGACCGCACGGTCGACCTGCTCCACCTGGGCCGAGGTCACACGGACAACGACCTGGTGCTGCACGTGCCGGACGCAGCCGCGTGGATCGTCGGCGACCTGGTCGAGGAGTCCGGTCCGCCGATGTACGGCTCCGGCTGCTTCCCTCTCGAATGGCCCGGCACCTGTGCCGCCCTCGCCGACCGGCTGGGGGCATCCGACGTCGTCGTCCCCGGCCACGGCCGGGCGGTCACGCGGGCCTTCGTCGAAACCCAGCAGGCCCAGCTCGCCGAGGTCGCCCAGCTCATCACCGAGCTCCACGCCACGGGAGTCCCGGTCGAGCAGGCGCGGGAGGCCGGGGCGGGCCGCTGGGCCCTGCCGGCCGAGGGTCTGGACCCCGCCATCAGCGCGGCCTATCGCGCGCTGGAGCCGCCTGCGGCCCGTGACCGGCGGACGCCCTAGCCTTGCAGCATGGATCTCGGCCTGGACTTCGGCACGACACACACCGTCGTCGCGTACTCCGACCGGGGCAACTACCCCGTCGTCGCCTTCCTCGACGAGGACGACGACGCCCATGACCACTTCCCCACCGTCGCCGCCGACGACGCGGGCACGCTGGTCTACGGTTTCGCGGCCCTGGAGGCCGCGCGCCGCGGCATGCCGTTCGTGCGCTCGTTCAAGCGGGTGCTCTCCGGGCCGCACGTGTCGGCAGACACGATGCTGCGCATCGGCGAACGGGAGGTGCCGCTGCTCGAGCTGCTGACGGGCTTCTTCGAGGCGCTGCGGGCAGCACTGCTCACCGCATCCAGTGCCGAGGGCCGGCCCGGCGAAGTCGGCGGCGCGCGGACCGTGCTGGGTGTGCCGGCCCAGGCGAACAGCGCCCAGCGGTTCCTCACGCTGGAGGCCTGCCGCCGCGCGGGCTTCGACGTGGTCGGCATGGTCAACGAGCCCTCCGCGGCCAGCTTCGAGTTCGCTCACCGGCAGGCCCGGTCGATCACCTCCCGGCGCAACCTCGTCATCGTCTACGACCTCGGCGGCGGCACGTTCGACGCCACGCTGCTGCAGCTCGACGGGACCAGCCACGAGGTGCTCGACTCCTTCGGCGTCAACCGGCTGGGTGGTGACGACTTCGACGAGGTCCTGGCCCTGGCTGCCCTGCAGGCCGCGGGCAGGACGCGTGGGGAGCTGTCCGGGGCGTCGTGGGCGGCGCTCCTCGACGAGTGCCGCGAGGCCAAGGAGGGCGTCAGCCCGCAGACCCGCCGGGTCACCGTCGAGGTGCCCGCTGCAGCCGGGTCCGAGCCGCGCGTCGTGACCATCGGAGTCGACGACTTCTACGCCGCCGTGACCTCGCTCGTCGACGCGACCACCGACGCCATGGACCCCCTCGTCCGGTCGCTCGCGTCGTCCACCGACGAGGGGACCGAGCTCGAGGGGCTCGCGGGGATCTACATCGTCGGCGGGGCCAGCGCCCTTCCGCTGGTGCCCCGGCTGCTGCGCGCGCGGTTCGGACGTCGAGTGCACCGCTCGCCGATGCCCAGCGCGTCGACCGCGGTCGGCCTGGCCATCGCGGCGGACCGCAGCGCGGGGTTCTCCCTGCGGGACCGGCTCTCGCGTGGTTTCGGCGTCTTCCGCGAGCGCGAGGGTGGGGCCGCCGTGTCCTTCGACCCCGTCCTCGACCGGTCCCTGGTCACAGCCGACGTGGTGGGTATGCCGTCCACCGCCGACCCCGTCGTCGTCACCCGCCGCTACCGGGCCGCCCACAACATCGGGTGGTTCCGCTTCGTCGAGTACTCCGCCGTCGACGACCAGGGCGAGCCACGCGGCGACCTCACACCGGTGGCCGAGATCGTCTTCCCGTTCGAGCCGGACCTGCAGCGCGACCACCCGGGTCCGGGGGCGGACGCGCCGCCGGCTCCGGCAGGCCTGCACGGCATCCCCATCGTGCGGCGCGAGGCCGGGCCCATGGTCGAGGAGCGGTACACGGTCGACCCCGCGGGGATCATCGCCGTGTCGCTCACCGACCTCACCACGGGCTACCGGCAGGAGCACGTCCTCCGCGCCTGAGCCCGGCACCGGCGGCCCCCGGTCGCAGCGACCGCTCGCAGACTGGGCTCTGGCGCGCCGCACCGCACCGGAGGACAGTGGGAGGCAAGCAGGGGTGATCGTGGTCCAGCCCAGGGAACGAGGCCCCCATGACGACCCGTCCACGCCGCATCGCCGCACTGGCGGCGGTGAGCGTCCTCGCCACCACGCTGCTCGCCCCCGGCTCGCCCGCCACGGCAGCTCCCCCCGCCCAAGGCGCGACCGCGAGACCGGCTGTCGCTGTCGTCGCCGACGAAGACCAGTCGACAGCGGCCCTGCGAGAAGCCATGCAGGCCGTGGTCGACGCCGGGGCCACCGGCGTCAACGCCCTGCTGGACGACGGCGACGAGGTCACCCGTCTCGCCGTCGGACGTGCCCGTCTCGACCCGGATCGCCGGCTTCGCACGGGGGACCAGGCCCGCGTCGGCAGCATCACCAAGACGTTGATCGCGGTGATCGCACTCCAGCTGAAGCGGGAAGGCGAGCTGAAGCTCGATGACACCATCGAGCAGTGGCTGCCAGGCCTGGTCCCGGGTGGCTCCGAGATCACCCTCCGCATGCTGCTCAACCACACCAGCGGGATCTACAACTACACCGACGACCCCGACTTCCTGGCCTCGGCCTTCGAGGACCCCTACCGCCGCTGGAGCCCGCGCGAGCTCATCGACGTCGCGCTCGCGAACCCGCCCGTGTTCCCGCCGGGGGCGAGCTGGTCCTACAGCAACACCGGCTACATCCTGCTCGGCCTGGTGCTCCAGAAGGCCACGGGGCACTCGGTGGCCGAGCTCGTGGAGCGGCGCGTGACCCGGCCGTTGGACCTCGAGGACACGTACCTCGCCACCAGCCCACGCTTCCGGGGGCCCTACGCGCACGGCTACGCACCACCGGGCATCTTCGGTGACACCTACACGGACACCTCCGGCTGGACCCCGACCTGGGCGTGGGCCGCTGGCGCGCTGGTGTCCACCACGGCGGACCTCACCACCTTCTACCAGGCGCTCCTCTCCGGTCGCCTGCTCCCCCGCGGCCTGCTCCGCGAGATGACGACCACGGTCAGCCCGTTCCCCGGCGCCGGCTACGGCCTCGGCCTCCTCACCATCGACACTCCCTGCGGCACGATCTGGGGCCACACCGGCGGAATTCCCGGCTACATCACCATCGCCTACCACAACCGCGCCGGCACCCGAAGCACCCTCCTCGTGATGTCCACCGAGCCCAACGACGCCATCGCCGGGGCCTTCGACGAGCTGGTGGAGCGGGCCGTCTGCACGATGTTCGGCCAGCCCGTGCCCGCAGCGGCGGGCGCCCGCGCCACGACGAGGAGCTGGGTCTGGCAGCTCACCACCAGTCTGCCGCTGCGTCGCTGAGCCCGAGAGCGAGGGACGTACGGGGCGGCGATGCCCCCACGCGGAAACCGGGTGTCTCGCACCCAACGGAAGGAGATCGTCCGGAACTGCCCCTAGCGTGGGGTCCATGACCGAGTTCTGCGACCAGGACCTCGCCGGAGCACGCTTCGAACGCGTGGGCCTTCAGGGCGCCACCTTCAGGCAGGTGTCCCTCAACGGTGCCAGCCTGCGTGATGTCGACCTCACCGGCGTCCAGGTCCGCGGCGCGCTGCTCGGCCAGTGCCGGATGCGCGGCGTCGAGCTGGTCGACGTCCAGATCAGTGGGGAGCTGCAGAACGTCGTCGTGAACGGCGTCGACATCGCCCCGCTCGTCGACGCCGAGCTGAACCGTCGCATGCCCGAGCGGTCGCGGATGCGCCCCGACGACAGCGAGGGCTTCCGCGAGGCCTGGGCCATCCTGGAACGGCGGTGGGAAGGCACCCTCGCGCGTGCAAGGACGTTTCCCGAGTCAGCGCTCCACCGCAGCGTCGACGACGAGTGGTCCTTCATCCAGACCCTGCGACACCTCAACTTCGCGAGCGCCGCCTGGGTGGGCCGGATGGTCCTCGGGAACGCCTCCCCGTGGCACCCCCTGGACCTGCCGTGGGACGAGGCGCCGGGGTGGGACGGCGTCCCGTGGGACCGCCAGGCGCAACCCTCGCTCGACGAGGTGCTCACCGTCCGGCGCGAGCGCCAGGCCATGGTCCGCCGCGTCATGGCGTCGCTCACGGACGAGCAGCTCGCCTCCGAGGTGACCCGCACCGAGCCGGGATGGCCCCGGGCGGAGGGTTTCCCCCTCAAGGAGTGCCTGCGCATCGTCCTCAACGAGGAGTGGGAGCACCGGCTCTATGCCGAACGAGATCTGACCGCACTGGAGAAGGGGAACTGACCATGGACATCCTGCTGGTTGCCGGCTTGTGGCTCGACGGATCCGCGTGGGACGACGTCGCGTCCGCCCTCGAGCAACTCGGGCACCGCCCGGTCCCGATCACGCTCCCGGGCCAGGGTGACGGCGCTGCGTCCGCCACGCTCGACGAGCAGGTGGCAGCGGTGCTCGCCGCCGTCGACTCGGCGTCCGGCCGGCCCATGGTGGTGGGGCACTCCGCCGCCTGCACCCTCGCGTGGCTGGCCGCCGACGCGCGCCCCGACCGCGTGGCCAAGCTCGCGCTCATCGGCGGCTTCCCGTCCGCCGACGGTGAGCGGTACGCCGACTTCTTCGAGCTGAAGGACGGGGTCATGCCCTTCCCCGGCTGGGGGCCGTTCGAGGGGGAGGACTCCGCCGACCTCGACGAGGAGGCCAGGCGAGCCATCGCGTCTGCCGCGATCCCCGTTCCTGAGGCGGTGGCCAAGGGCACGGTGCGGCTGTCGGACGAGCGGCGGTTCGACGTCCCGGTGGTGCTCGTGTGCCCCGAGTTCACCCCTGCCCAGGCTCAGGAGTGGATCGCCGACGGTGACCTGCCCGAGCTCGCCAGGGCCAAGCACCTCGACCTCGTCGACATCGACTCGGGCCACTGGCCCATGTTCACCAGGCCGACCGAGCTCGCGCGGCTGCTCGCGGAGGCGGCTTCCGAGGCCTGACGCGGGCACGAGCACACCCGCACGAGTGCACCGGCGCGTGCAGATCTGCACCAGTGCACCTGCACGAGCGCACCTGCACGAGCACACCAGAGCGCGCAGATCTGCACACAACCTTCACATGTTCTGCGCCGCTCCCTCCCACCCGCTCTCCTACGCTCCAAGGGTGAGTCATCAGCCCCGCGTCCTGGTCGTCGAGGACGAGCGCACCATCGCCGACGCCATCGCCGCACGCCTGGAGGCCGAGGGATTCGCCGTCGACCAGGTGCACGACGGGCTGGCTGCCCTCGAGCGGGCTGCCGCGTGGAACCCCGAGCTGGTGGTGCTCGACGTCATGCTGCCCGGTCTCGACGGCCACGAGGTGTGCCGCCGCCTCCAGGCGGACCGGCCCGTCCCGGTCCTGATGCTCACGGCCCGCGACGACGAGACGGACGTCCTCGTGGGGCTGGGCATCGGCGCGGACGACTACATGACCAAGCCGTTCTCCATGCGGGAGCTCGTCGCGCGGATCCGAGTCCTCCTCCGCCGGGTCGAGCGGGCCCGCACCGCCGCCGCTCCGGCAGCCGTCGTCAACCTCGACGGTCTGCGCATCGACGGCGCCGCGCGCCGGGTGTGGTCGGACGCCGCGGAGGTGCACCTCACGCCGACCGAGTTCGACCTGCTGTGCTGTCTCGCGGCGCGGCCGGGCACGGTGCTCAGCCGCGAGTCCCTGCTGTCGGAGGTGTGGGGATGGTCCGACGCCTCGGGCACGCGGACCGTCGACAGCCACGTGAAGTCGCTGCGGCGCAAGCTCGGGCCGGACCTCGTGCGCACCGTGCACGGTGTCGGGTACGCACTGGAGGTCGGATCCACGCGGAGGAGGACTCCATGAACTACGACCTTCGACCTCTCGACCGCGTCCGCTCCATCAGGACGAAGCTCGGCCTGCTCGTCGCGGTGACGGTCGTCGTGGCCTCGGTGCTCGCCGTCATCGGCACCCGGCTCGGCATATCGCCGTGGGCCACCGTGCCCGTGGCGGTCGCGGCTGCCCTGACCGTCACGCAGCTTCTGGCCCGGGGCATGACCTCGCCCCTGCGGGAGATGACCCTGGCAGCCCAGCGGATGGCTCAGGGCGACTACTCCCAGCGGGTGCACGCCTCGTCGAGCGACGAGGTCGGAGAGCTCGCCCGGGCCTTCAACCGCACCGCGGCGACCCTGGAGATGGTGGACCGGCACCGTCGCGACCTGGTGGCCAACGTCTCGCACGAGCTGCGCACGCCGATCTCCGCTCTCCAGGCCGTCCTCGAGAACCTCGTCGACGGGGTGTCCAGCCCCGGTCCGGAGGAGCTTCGCACCGCCCTGGCCCAGACCGAACGGCTGGGTCGCCTGGTGGGTGACCTGCTCGACCTGTCCCGCGTGGAGGAGGGCGTGACCCCGTTGCGGCTCAAGGACGTGCGGATCGCGGACATCTTCGACGACGCCATCGCCCAGCACCGCAGCGACGGGGTGCGCTACGCGGTGGACGTGACGCCCGAGGACCTCACCGTCGCCGCCGACCCCGACCGCCTGCACCAGCTGCTGGCCAACCTCCTCGACAACGCGGTGCGCCACAGCCCCTCCGGTGGGGAGGTCAGGCTCACCGCCGAACGCCTGGGCGACGGCGTCCAGCTCGCCGTCGCCGACGAGGGACCGGGAATCGCCGCTGCCGACCGGGACACCGTCTTCGAACGGTTCACCACGAGCGCCGCCCACACCAGCGGCACCGGTCTCGGCCTGGCGATCTCCCGCTGGGTCGCCCAGCTCCACGGGGGCACCATCGCGGTCGCGGACGGCGATCGCGGCTGCCGCATCCAGGTCACGCTGCCCGCCGACGCCGACCGCACGACCACCTCCAAGGAGCCCGTCATGAGCACCCTCACCCCGCCCGCTCCTGCTCCCGAGACGCCCGTGCCCCCGCCCCACGACGGCCTGAGGACGTTCTGGCCCGACGCGACGCGCCGTCGCCCCGGCCTCGTCGCGGCCGCGGCTGCGGCCGGCGCGGTCGCCGCCACCGTCCTGCCCGACCGAGACCTTGGTCTGGGGACGTCCCTGGTCTTCGCCGTCGTCGTCGGGACGGTCTTCGTCGCCATGGCCACCCGGACCCGCCGCCGTCGCTGGTCCCGCCTCGACACGGCTGACGCCGCTCTCGTGGCGCTGCTCCTCGCGACGCTGTTCGTCAGGGACGCCGAGTGGATCACGCTGCTGTGCCTCGTGGCCGGACTCGCGCTGACGGCCGTGAGCTCCACGAAGGCCGCCTCGGTCCTCGCCCTGCTCGGCACCGCCGCCGCCGTTCCGCTCGCCACGCTCCGGGGACTGCCCTGGCTGCGGCGGACGTTGACGCCGAGCAGCAGCGTGCAGGCATGGCTTCCCGCGGCCCGCACCGCGGTCGTCTCAGCGGTCCTGCTGCTCGTCTTCGGTGCGCTGTTCGCCTCTGCCGACGCGGTGTTCGCCTCGTGGGTGGACGCCCTCACGCCGGACATCACGTGGAACGACCTGCCGGCGCGTGCGGTCCTGGCCACCTTCATCGCCGCGGGCACGCTGGCCGCGGCCTTCGTGGCCCTCGCGCCGCCGGCCGTCGAACGGCTGCGGCTGCCGCTGGGCGCCAGCCGAAACGACTTCGAGTGGTTCGCCCCCGTGCTGGTGGTGGACACGGTCTTCCTCGCCTTCCTCGTCGCCCAGGCGACCGCGATGTTCGGCGGGCACGACTACCTGCAGCGGACGACGGGCCTCACCTACGCCGAGTACGTGCACGAGGGGTTCGGCCAGCTCACCGTCGCCACCATGCTCACCCTCACCGTGGTGGCATGGGCTGCGCGCAAGGCGGCGCCCGGGCGCCGCCGTGACCTCGCCCTGGGAGCGCTGTGCGTCATGACCGTCGTCGTGGTCGTCTCGGCGCTCTACCGGATGCACCTCTACGAAGAGGCGTACGGCTTCACCCGGCTGCGTCTGCTGGTGTCCGTCTTCGAGGGCTGGCTGGGGGTCGTGGTGCTGCTCGTCATCATCGCCGGTGTGGTCGGCGCGGGGCGCTGGCTGGTCCCCGTGGCCGTCCGCCTGGGGGCGGCCGGGCTGCTCGGGCTCGCCCTGTTCAACCCCGACCTCTACATCGCGGAGCACAACATCGCCCGCGCCGCTGCTCCGGTGGGCATCGACTGGGAGTACCTCGGCCAGCTGTCGGCCGACGCCTACCCGGCCCTCGTGCGCCTTCCCGACGAGCAGTTCGCGTGCGCCACCCGCTTCACCGCGGAGCTGGGCGAGGACGACTGGCTGGAGTGGAACCTGTCGCGCGAACGCACCCGGGACCTGATGGCGGACCGGCCACCGGCCGGCGCGCAGGGCACCTCCGTCCCCTGCCCGTCGGGGGACTGAGCGGCCCGACCGTCCGGACGACGGCTGCGGGCACGGTTCCCGCGAGCCGCGCCGCGGCATACCTGTGACCAGCCTTCTCCAGCAGCGCCACGGGCCTCAAGGCGGGCCTGCTCGCCCGAGGCCCGTCCGTGGACCTCAAGGGCCCCGACGATCTGCGCGCCGACCTTCATGGTGGGGTTGAGGTTGCACAGGTCGACACCCTGGAATACACCCCCTAGGGGTATTGTTGGCGGGGATGGAGAAAGGACGACCATGAGCGACCACGCGAACCACCCCGAGCTGATCCCCGGATACATCGACAACAAGGACGCCGTGCTCAAGCGCCTGCGCCGCGTCGAGGGACAGGTGCGCGGACTGCAGCGCATGGTCGAGCAGGACACGTACTGCATCGACATCCTGACCCAGGTCTCCGCGGCCACGAAGGCCCTGGAGGCGGTCGCCCTCGGCCTGCTCGACGACCACCTGAGGCACTGCCTGGCCCATGCCGCCAGCGACCCGGTCGACCTCGACGAGAAGGTGACGGAGGCCTCCGCTGCCATCGCCCGCCTCGTCCGGTCCTGAACGCCGCGACCACCGACACCAGACCACACACACCAGACCACCGGCAACAGCCACCAAGGAGACACCCCGTGAGCACCCAGACCTTCCCCGTGACCGGCATGACCTGCGGCCACTGCGTGAGCGCCGTGAGCAGCGAGATCGGGGAGGTCGCCGGCGTCACCGACGTCACCATCGACCTGGTGTCCGGCGGCACCTCCTTCGTGACGGTCGCCAGCGAGTCCTCCGTCAGCGAGGCCGACGTCGCCGCAGCGCTCGACGAGGCCGGCGACTACCGGCTCGCCGACAACTAGGACCACGAGCCCCGACAGGGGCGGAAGGACAGCATCATGACCACGCACGTGGACGACACGCAGCACCAGAGCCGCGACGTCGAGCTCGTGATCGGCGGCATGACCTGCGCCTCGTGCGCAGCCCGCATCGAGAAGAAGCTGAACCGGATGCCGGGCGTCTCGGCCAGCGTGAACTACGCCACCGAGAAGGCGAAGGTCAGCTACTCCCCCGACGTGGACCCCGCGGACCTCGTCGCCACGGTCGAGGCCACCGGCTACACCGCGGTCCTTCCCGCCGCTCCCCCGTCGGAGCAGGACCAGCAGTCGAGCGACCCTGCCCAGCGCGCCAAGGACGACGAGGCAGCGGCCTGGCGCCAGCGGCTCGTCGTCTCGGCCGTCCTCACGGTCCCCGTGCTGCTGATGTCGATGGTGCCGGCGCTCCAGTTCGACAACTGGCAGTGGATCTCGCTCACGCTTGCCTCACCGGTGGTGGTCTGGGGAGCCCTGCCCTTCCACCGCGCAGCCTGGACGAACCTGCGCCACGGCGCCGCCACGATGGACACGCTGATCTCGGTCGGCGTGGGCGCGGCATACCTGTGGTCGCTGTGGGCCCTGCTGTTCACCGAGGCCGGCATGACGGGCATGCGGATGCCGTTCGAGCTGCTGCCCGGACGCTCCGAGGGCTCCACCAGCATCTACCTCGAGGTCGCGGCGGCCGTGACGACGTTCATCATCGCGGGGCGGTACTTCGAGGCCCGCGCCAAGCGCACGTCGGGGGCCGCGCTGCGAGCGCTGCTCGACATGGGCGCCAAGGACGTCGCCGTGGTGCGCGACGGCCCGGGCGGCCAGTCCGAGGTCCGTATGCCGGTCGGCCGACTCGCGGTCGGCGACCAGTTCGTGGTCCGTCCGGGCGAGAAGATCGCCACCGACGGCACCGTCGTCACGGGCACCTCGGCGGTCGACGCCTCGATGCTCACCGGCGAGTCCGTCCCGGTGGAGGTCGGTCCCGGCGACGCGGTGGTCGGCGCCACCGTGAACGCCGGAGGACGGCTGGTCGTGCGGGCCACGCGCGTCGGCTCCGACACCCAGCTCGCCCAGATGGCCAGGCTCGTCGAGGACGCGCAGAACGGCAAGGCCGAGGTCCAGCGCCTCGCCGACCGGGTCTCGGCCGTCTTCGTCCCCATCGTCATCGTCCTGTCCCTGGCGACGCTCTCGGCCTGGCTGCTGACCGGGCACTCCCCCACCGCAGCGTTCACCGCCGCCGTCGCCGTGCTGATCATCGCCTGCCCCTGCGCCCTGGGCCTTGCCACACCGACGGCCCTGCTCGTCGGCACGGGCCGGGGCGCCCAGCTCGGCATCCTCATCAAGGGCCCGCAGGTCCTGGAGTCCACGCGCCGGGTCGACACCGTCGTGCTCGACAAGACCGGCACCGTGACCACCGGGCACATGGGCGTCACCGGGCTGCACCCTGCGGCCGGGCAGCCTGTCGAGGAGGTCCTGGCCATCGCCGGCGCGCTGGAGGACGCCTCCGAGCACCCGATCGGGCGAGCGATCGCCAAGCACGCCAGCGAGACCGGGATAGACCTCGCTCCGGTCGAGGGCTTCGCGAGCCACGGCGGCAACGGCGTCTCCGGCGTCGTGGACGGCCACGCCGCCATGGCGGGCCGCCGCTCCTGGCTGGCCGACGAGTGGTCCCTCACCGCTCCGGCGGACCTGGTGCGCCTCGCAGAGCGAGCCGAGGCCGAAGGGCGCACCCCGGTCTGGGTCGCCTGGGACGGCGAGGTCCGGGCCGTCGTCGTCGTCTCGGACACCATCAAGGAGACCTCGGCACCGGCCGTTGCCGGGCTGCGCGAGCTCGGGCTGCGCCCGGTGCTGCTCACCGGCGACAACTCCCGCGCGGCGCAGGCCGTGGCACGGCAGGTCGGGATCGACGCCTCGGACGTCATCGCCGAGGTCCTGCCCGCCGACAAGGTCGACGTGGTCAAGCGCCTCCAGGACGAGGGCGCCACCGTCGCCATGGTCGGGGACGGCGTCAACGACGCCGCCGCCCTGGCCCAGGCCGACCTGGGCCTGGCGATGGGCACGGGGACGGACGTCGCCATCGAGGCCTCCGACCTCACCCTCGTCAGCGGTGACCTGCGCACCGCCCCGGACGCCATTCGCCTGGCGCGGGCCACGCTCGGCACGATCAAGGGCAACCTGTTCTGGGCGTTCGCCTACAACGTGGCTGCCCTGCCCCTGGCGGCCCTCGGGTTGCTCAACCCCCTGATCGCCGGTGCGGCCATGGCCTTCAGCTCGGTGTTCGTCGTCAGCAACAGCCTGCGGCTGCGACGGTTCGACCCGAGCCGCTGATCCGGTGCCGGTCTGAAGAGGTCGAGGTCATCGTGACGACCAGGAACCGTGTCGGCATCGGACGCATCGTCGTGGGGTCGCTGGCCGCAGGCCTCGTGGCCGCTGCACTCCTTGCCTTCGCCCCCTTCGTTGAAGCTGACGAGCACGCGTTCACCGGGATGGCGCTGCTCGGCTTCGCCATCGGCTGGGCGATGTTGTGGGTCCTGTCGGCACGGCTCAGCGACCAGCCCCAGCGGTGGGCTGCGGTGCCGGCGGTGTTCATGGGACTCTCCGGGGCGGTCCTGCTGGTGGCTCCGGACGCCGTGGTGGATGCGCTCGTGTGGGTGTGGCCACCCGCCCTGCTCGTGCTGGTCGTGTGGACGTTCGCCCGAGCCCGCCGGCAGCTGCACAGCCGCACGAGGGCCCTGGTGCTCAACCCCGTGCTGGCCGTCCTGCTCCTGGCCTCGCTGGGCGGCGGCTACGAGACGATCCGCGAGGCTGCCGACCGGCGCTCCCACCCCATGCCCGGACAGCTGGTCGCCGTGGGCCAGCACCGGCTGCACCTGAGCTGCACGGGCACACGCGGTCCGACCGTGGTGCTCGAGCCCGGCGCCGGGGAGATGTCGTCGGCCCTTGGCTGGATCGCCCCGGCTGTCGCCCGCGACACCCGGGTCTGCGTCTACGACCGGGCCGGTCGCGGCTGGAGCGAACCCGCCACGAGTCCGCCGGACGGCTCGCAGATCGCGACCGACCTGCACACGCTGCTGCAGCGCGCGCACGTCCCCGGCCCCTACGTGCTCGCGGGCCACTCCTTCGGCGGCCTCTACGTGATGAGCTTTGCCGCGCAGTATCCCCAGGACGTCGCCGGAATGGTGCTCGTGGACTCCACCGCCCCGACCTCCACCCCGGTCTCCCGGGAACGAGCGGGCGCGTATGACGTGATGGCGCGTGTCTCGGCGTTGGCGTCGTCCTCGGCCCGCCTGGGCCTGGGCCGAGTTCTCGGATGGCTCAGCTACTCGGACCTGCCGCCGCAGTCCCGGGACGAGGCGCGCGCCAGCACCGCCACGGCCAGCCACCTGGGCAGCACGGTCGACGAGTACGCCGTCGCGTCGCGGTCGACGAGCCAGGCCGGAGAGCTCGTCGACCTCGCCGCGAAGCCCCTGGTCGTCCTGACGGCCGGTCGGGGAGGCGCCGAGGGATGGATGGCAGCCCAGAACGAGATGGCCAGGCTGTCGACCAACAGCCGGCACCGAGTCGTGGCCGATGCCACCCACGAGTCGCTGCTCGGTGACCGGAACGACGCCGCCGCGGTCAGCCGGGCGATCCACGACGTGGTCGTGTCGGTGCGGAACTCCACGCCACTGGTCAGCCCGTAGCTCGTCGCATCCCGTCACCCGCATGGCCCGCGGGGCTCAGCTCGGCGAGGCCGATCAGTCTTCGGCGCCGTTCGGCCCAGCTCCCCGCGTCCCGTTGGGGTGGTGGTCTCCACTCCGGAGCCCGTCGAGGTCGATCGTGTGGGCGCCACGTCGGACCTTCGCCGCCAGGTACTCCGCGTTCGCGTCCGACAGGTGCAGCCCGGTCGGCACCCGTTCGACCACCGTCACCCCGAGTCGGGTGAGCTGTGCGGCCTTGTCAGGGTTGTTGCTCAGCAAGGCAACTCGGGTCACTCCGAGCGCCCTGAGCATCTGGGCCGCGACGGTGTAGTCCCGTTCGTCCTCGCCGTAGCCGAGCGCGACGTTGGCCTCGTACGTGTCCAGCCCCGCGTCCTGCAGCAGGTACGCGTCGAGCTTCGCGTAGAGGCCGATCCCGCGCCCCTCCTGGCGCAGGTAGAGCAGGACCCCACCGGTCTGCGCCATGCGCCTCACCGCCTCCCGCAGCTGCCCGCCGCAGTCGCACCGCTGGCTCCCGAAGACGTCACCGGTGAGGCACTCGCTGTGCAGGCGCGCGAGCGGTGGTGGCCCCGCATCCACATCTCGGACAAGGGGATCGGCTCGGTCGCCGAGCCCGAACGCCAGGTGCTCCCCACCATCGACCAGGCCGTCGAAGGTGAACACGCGGGCCGTCGTCTCGAAGCCATCGGGGAAGCGCAGGGGCACGGTCAGCTGGCTGCGGATATTGGCTGTCGGAGGCATCGCGTTCACCCGACCCGCGTCAGCGCAGCCTGAAGCGGGCCGACAGGGCGTACCGCAGCAGGGCGACGTCATCGATCTGGCGCACCTCCGCGAGGGTCGCTCGCCGGTCCGCGGTCCAGGGGAACAGCCCGTCGCCGACGAACCGTCGGGCCCGGGAGTCCCCGACGAAGAGAGGGGCCACCACCAGCTGCAGCTCGTCGGCCAGGCCAGCGGTGAGCATCTGCGTGTGCACGGTCCCACCCCCCTCGACCATCAACCGCCGGACGCCGCGCTCGTGGAGGTCCTCACTGACCTCCCGCAGGATGACGGGGTCGCCACCGTCCACAACGGTCGCCGCGTCCCCCAGCCGTTCACGAGCGTCGGCCACCGAGCCGCTGGCGCAGTAGACCAGCTTCTCCACGTCGCCGCTGGCGAAGAACTCGGCGCGGGCGTCGAGCTGGCCTCGGTGCGTCACCGTCACCTTGATGGGCGACGGCGGGCACCCTCGCGCCACCCGGTCCGCCCGCCGCTGCGGCGAGCGCACGAGCAGCCGAGGGTTGTCGTTGCGGATGGTCGCCGCGCCGACGAGGATCGCATCACAGGCGGCCCGCTCCGCGTCGACGCGGTCGAAGTCGGCGGTGTTGGACAGCTGCAGGCGCCCGGGCGAAGCGCTGTCGAGGTAGCCGTCGATGGACATGCCGCAGCTCAGCAGGGTGTAGGGGCGGTCAGCCATGACCCACGCCGTCCGGCGTCGAGGTCGCGGCAGCCACCGGACGCGGGGCGGCCCGAGCCACCATGGAGCCACGACGGATCCGGGTCGTGAGCAACAGGACGGCGCCCGGCAGGCTGGCGACGAAGACCATCACCCCGTAGGCCACTGCGGTGGCCACGCCCTGTTCCGCGCCCAGCCCTCCGGCCCCGAACGCCCACGCCGCCATGCCCTCCCGTGGGCCCCACCCAGCGATGCTCAGCGGCAGCCCCATGGCGAGGATCACGAGCAGGGCCAGCGGGAACATCCGCAGTGGTGACGCGCTCGACCCCGCGACCCGGGCCGCGATCAGGAAGGTGAGAACGTGTCCGACCGCCGCGACGGTCGACGCGAGGAGGATCCCCGGCCAGGTGTGCCGCGCGAGGACGCCGGCCCTGAGGTCGGCTCCAGCGCTGCCCAGGAGCCGTGCCCACAGAGGTGCCAGCCGCGTGGGCACGCCCAGCACCAGCGCCACGACAACACCCGCGGCGACAGCCACGAGACCGACCACCGGCAGGGGCACCGGCACGGGCGACGGCAACAGGGACAACGCGGACGCGGCCATGAGGATCATCACCAGCAGACCCGCGAACCGTTCCCACACCACCGACCGCAGCGCGCGGCTCGTGTCCCCCACGTCCCGACCATGGCGCACTCCCCTGTGGACGTCACCGAGCACGCCGCCCGGTGTCGCCACGTTGAGGAACTGCGACCGGTAGTACGCGGCCACCGCCGCGCGGAGCGGCACCGCAACTCCGAGACCGCGCGCCACCAGGGTCCACCGCCACGCGCAGCACACTGTCGTGACCACCGCAATGCCGCTCGCTGCCGCCAGCGACCAGAGGTCGATGCTGCGCAGGCCGTCGAGGAACGGTCCGGTCCCGAGCCGCCACACGAGCACCCCGAACACGCCGACGGTGCCGAGGGCGCGCGCCGCGCTCCACCGGTGGCGTCTCAGGACCTCCGCCAAGGGACGGCGTGGGTGGCATCTGTGCAATGACGTGTCCGGCCTTTCCTCGTTGGGGCCCCGTCACCGACAGTGACGTAGCCTGCGCCCCGCCGGTTCATCCCTTCAAAGTAATCCCACACCCCGGGCGAGGCCGCCACCCATCGCCGGCCGACCCTCAGCGATGAGCGCCGGCGTTCAGGCAGCCACCTGCGCCAGGACGCCGGCCACGGTGCGTGACGTCGCCGACCAGGTCGGCAGCGTGACGCGGCGGCCTCGGGCAGCGCGGCGGAGGCGCTCGCGCACCTCGCTCTCGCACAGCCAGGAGCGCACGGCGGCCGAGAGCGCCGCCGGGTCCTCCGGAGGCACCAGGAGTCCCGGTCGGGTCCCGTCCGGCCCCCGACCCAGCGCCTCGGGCAGTCCGCCCACCGAGGTCGCCACCACCGGGAGCCCACGCGCCAAGGCCTCCGTCACGACCAGGCCGTACGTCTCGGCGCGTGAGGCGAGGAGAAGCACGTCCGACGCGGCATACACACGGTCGAGGTCGTCACCGGCCAACGAGCCGACGAACCGCACCCGATCCGCGATCCCACTCCCGCGGGCCTGGCGCAGCAGGCGTTGGGCCAGCACCGGGTCGAGCGTCAGGGCGCCCGCGCAGACACACCGCCACGGCAGGTCCGCGACCCCGGCGAGTGCCGTCAGCAGCTGGTCGTGGCCCTTGCCCGGTATCACCGCCGCGACGCAGAGCAGCTCGCTCCCCTCCGGGGTGCCCGGCGCGAGGGCTGCCGGCTCGGCTCCCGGTTCGGCGACGTGCACGCGAGTCGGGTCCAGGGCGTAGCGGTCCAGCAGCCAGCGCCGGGTCCAGTCGCTGGTCGTCAGCACGGCGGCCGCCGCGGACAGCACCGCGCACTCGCCGGCGCCCGCGGGCCCGCTGTCGTCCCCGTCGGGGCGGCCACCGAACGGCATGTGCACCAGCACGACCAGCCTCAGCCGGTCCGCCTCCGGCACGACGACCTCCGGGCTTCCCGATGCGACCAGGCCGTCGAGCAGCGCGACGGCGCCGTCGGGAAGCGACGCCAGCACCCGCCCCAGCGAGGCGCGTGCCCGGGCGTCCGGCCAGGGCCAGGGCCCCGGCACCGGGTGCTGGTGGACGGACCACCCCAGGGCGGGGAGCCCTGCGCAGACCTGCCGGTCGTAGGTGTTGCCCCCACTCGGCAGCGCCGGGTCGTCGACGGTGCCCGGGACGACGACGTGGACTGCGGTCACAGGTCGCGCTCGTAGCTGGCCCACGCGACGTGCGACTCCCGCAGGGTGACCGTGATCCCGGCCAGGCCACGGGCGGCCTCCCCGAGGTCACCGGCGTGGACCCGCGCTGCGAGCCGGTCGGCCACCGCCTGGGCCAGCGCCTCGGTCGTGGTGTTGGTGTCCCGGAAGGCCGGGTCGTCGTCGAGGTTCCGGTAGTTCAGCTCACCCAGCACGGCGCCCAGCTGCTCTGCCGCCCGCCCGATGTCGACCACGACGTTGTCGGCGTCGAGTGCCTCCCGCCGGAAGGTCGCGTCGACGACGAAGGTGGCCCCGTGGAGGCGTTGCGCGGGCCCGAAGACCTCCCCACGGAAGCTGTGGGCGATCATCATGTGGTCCCGGACGGTCACGCTGAACATGGGGGCTACCCCTCGCCGTAGGTGATGGTGTGACAAAGCGCCGGCAGGCTGCCCTGGGCCAGGCGTGCCATCACCCCGGGAAGCTCGTCGAACGGCGAGTGGCCGGTGATGAGGGCGTCGAACGCCGGGTCGCGCAGGAGGTCCAGCGCCAGGCGGAGGCGGTCGGTCCGCGTACGCCGGGTGCGGCGGGCTGCGGCCACTTCGCCCACCTGGCTGGCGCGGATGCCGAGGCGTCCCGAGTGGAACGAGCCACCCAGGGCGAGGCGAACCGCGCGATCGCCGTACCAGCTGAGCTCGACCACGGTGCCCTCCGCGGCCAACAGGTCCACCGACAGCTGGAGGCCCTCGGAGGTGGCGCTGGTGTGCACGACGAGGTCGCAGCCATCGGTCAACTCCGCGGCCTGCCCGGCCAGCGCGAAGTCCACGCCCAGCGCCGTGGCGACCGCGGCCCTGGAGGGGTCGACGTCCACGAGGGTGACCTGCGCGCCCGGGATCCCGCCCAGGAGGCGGGCGACGCAGCAGCCCACCATCCCGGCGCCCACGACCGCCACCCTGTCGCCCAGGAGCGGCGCCGCGTCCCACAGGGCGTTGACGGCGGTCTCCACGGTGCCGGCCAGCACGGCGCGCACCGGGGGGACGTCGTCGGGCACGACGACCACGGCCTCGGCCGGCACGACATAGGCGGTCTGGTGGGGGAACAGGGCGAAAACCGTTCGGCCGAGCAGGTGAGTCGGCCCGTCCTCGACCACCCCGACGCTGAGGTACCCGTACTTCACCGGCCATGGGAAGTCGCCGGTCTGGAACGGCGCCCGCATCACGGCATACTGGCTCGAGGGGACCTCCCCTCGGAAGACGAGGGTCTCCGTTCCCCGGCTGACGCCGGAGTGCAGCGTGCGCACGAGCACCTCGCCGGCCCTCGGCGCCGGCAGGTCCACCGCCCGGATCTCCCCCACGGAGGGCCCGACCAGCCAGAACGCGCGTGCAGCACCGGACACGCGCTCACCCTAGCGACGGTCCTGCCGGATGAACCCCGATGACGCCCTTCTCGTTCTACGCTCGAGAATGAGGGAGAAGGGGAGGCACGGTGCGTTCGGTTCCCACGCTCCCGATGATCGGCCTGGCGGCGCAGGTGGGCCTGCTTGCGGCGTTGTCCTCGGCCGCGGGCTTCGGGGGCGCGGGCGCGGCGGTCGGCCTCGCGTGCGCGGCGGTCACGGGGGCGGCTCTCGCGCGGGGACTTGCGGCCAGCGACGGTCGGGGCCTCGGGCCCGCCGACCACGTCACCCTCACCCGGGCAACGCTCGCGTGCGGCGTGGCGGCAATGACCGTCAACTCCTTCTCCCAGCCCACTCGGGTGACGGCCCTGGTGGGGATCGCCTCCGTCGCCCTGCTGCTCGACGCGGTCGACGGGTGGGTCGCCCGACGCACCGGGACGACGTCACCACTGGGCGCACGCTTCGACATGGAGGTGGACGCGTTCCTGGTGCTCGTCCTCAGCGTCTACGTCGCCCGGGTGACCGGCTGGTGGGTGCTCGCCATCGGCGCGGCGCGGTACGCGCTCCTGGCGGCATCCTCGATGGCGCCATGGCTTCGTGGCACCCTTCCGGCACGGAGGTGGCGCAAGGTGGTGGCGGCCATCCAGGGCATCGTCCTGACGCTCGCGGCGTCGCAGCTGCTGCCCGGCACGGTGAACCGGTTGGCGCTGGTCGGTGCGCTGGGCCTGCTCGCGACGTCGTTCGGCACCGAGGTCGCGGAACGCTGGCGGGACCGTCTGCACGAGCCCGCGCGGGGCGAGGAGCTCGTGGCCCCGCCGGACGTCATCGCCGAAGGCGGTCAGGCTCTGGGAGTCGGCCCGTGACGGAGAGACGAGCGCCACCGGGCCGAACCGGAGTGTTGGTGCGCCGAGCAGGAACCACCGCGGTGGCCAGCCTGCTCGTGTGGCTCGCACTGACCGCGCCCGACGACCCGGCGGGCCTGTCGCCGGCATCGTTCGTGCGCCTCCCGGTGGAGGCGCTGCTCGCGGTGACCCTCCTGCTCGCCCTCCCAGCCAGGGCGCGCCGGCTGGCCGGAGTCCTCGTCGGGCTCGTCCTCGGCGCGGTGGCCATCGTGAAGGTCCTCGACCTGGGGTTCCGTTCGGCCTTTCTCCGGCCCTTCGAACCCGTGACCGACTGGACCTACGTGGGGTCCGGCAGAGAGCTGCTCAGCGACTCGGTCGGCCCGGTCGCTGCCGTGGTCGTCCTGGCGGGCGCCGGGGCCGTCATGGTGGGGGTGCTGGTCCTCCTGCCGCGGTCCGTGCTGCACGTGTCCCGAGTCGTGGACCGGCACCGGTCCACCTCGACGCGGGTCGTCGCCGGACTCACGCTGCTCTGGGTCGCCTGCGCCGCAACGGGCGCCGAGCTCGTCCCGGGCACGCCGGTCGCGTCCGCCAGCGCCGCGACCCTGGCCTCCGACCACTGGCAGCAGTCCCGAGCGGCCCTGCGCGACCGCGAGGTCTTCGCCCGCGCGGTGGCCGTCGATGGCTTCCGCGACGCGGCGAGCCGAGACCTGTTGACGGGCCTGCGCGGCAAGGACGTGGTCATCGCCTTCGTCGAGAGCTACGGAGAGGTCGCGGTCCAGGGATCCCCCGTCTCCGAACGCGTAGCCGCCACACTGGATTCCGGGACAGCCCGGCTGAAGGCCGCCGGGTACTCCACCCGGAGCGCCTGGCTCACGTCGCCGACGTTCGGCGGCCTCAGCTGGCTGGCCCACGCGACCCTGCAGTCCGGCCTGTGGGTCGACAGCCAGGCCCGCTACGACGCCCTCCTCGAGCGCGACCGGCTCACCCTCAGCGGGGCCTTCAAGCGCGCGGGGTGGCGCACGGTGTGCCAGAGCCCGGCCAACCGCAGGGACTGGCCGGAGGGCAGGGCCTTCTACGGCTGGGACCAGCTGTACGACGCACGCAACGTCGGGTATGCCGGTCCCCCCTTCGGCTATGCCACGATGCCCGACCAGTACACCCTGAAGGCGTTCTTCGACCGTGAGCTCGCCCGCTCCGACCGCCCACCCGTCATGGCCGAGATCGACCTCGTCTCCAGTCACCTGCCGTGGACGCCGTTGCCGCGCCTCATCGACTGGGACGACGTCGGCGACGGTTCGGTGTATGCCGCGATGCGCGCCGAGTCGCCGCCCGAGGACGTGGTGTGGCGCCACCCGCACACCGTGCGCGCCGCCTATGCCCAGGCCATCTCCTACTCCGTCGACACCGTGGTGTCCTTCGTGGAGTGGGCGCAGGACGACGACCTCGTCCTCGTCCTGCTCGGTGACCACCAGCCCGCCACAGTCGTGTCCGGCGCGCGGGCGAGCCACCGGGTGCCCGTGACGGTCATCGCCCGCGACCCTGGCGTGATGGAGCGGATCACCGGCTGGGAGTGGCAGGACGGTCTCCGCCCCGACTCCCACGCGCCGGTCTGGCGCATGGATGCCGTCCGTGACCGTTTCCTCGCGGCCTACGGGCCCGCACCGGTAGCGCCCCCCGGGCCCAGCCGGGCGCGTTAGGGTCGGAACGTGCTGGGCCGGGCGTGGGGCATCGGACGGTCGCTGGCGATGTACCACGCCATCCCGGGGCGCCAGCGGCGCATGGCGCGGCTCTACGGGGAGTTCCTCGGCCCGGGCGAGGTCGGCTTCGACATCGGGGCGCACGTGGGGAGCCGGGTGCGCGCCTGGCGCCGGTTGGGGGTCCGCGTGGTCGCGGTGGAGCCACAGCCGGACTGCCTGCGGGTCCTGCGGTGGTTGTACGGCCGCGACCACGAGGTCACCATCGTCCCGAAGGCGGTGGGAGCGGCGCGCGGTCGGTCACGGCTGGCCGTGTCGACGGCGACGCCGACCGTGTCCTCGATGTCCCCGTCGTGGGTCGAGGCCGTCGCGGCCGACCGCCGGTTCGCCCGCGTGCACTGGAACCGGTCGATCGAGGTCGAGGTCATCACCCTCGATGATCTCGTTGCGACATATGGCGAACCGGCCTTCTGCAAGATCGACGTGGAAGGCTTCGAGGTCGACGTGTTGTCGGGTCTGAGCCATCCGCTGCCGGCCCTGTCGTTCGAGTACCTGCCCGCGGCACACGACCTCGCGCTCGCCGCCCTGGACCGCCTCGAGAGCCTGGGCGACTACCGCTACAACTACTCGGTGGTCGAGACCATGCGGTTCACGAGCCACGAGTGGCTCGACGCCGCCGGGTTGTCCGCCGTGCTCGACCGGCACCGGCCGCTCGGGCGCTCGGGCGACGTCTACGCCCGGCTCGTTCCGACGGAGCCGCACTGACCGACCGCTCTGCGACGTCGTGGTTGCCGCAGGCGCGGGACGTGGGCGGAACGGCTCAGCGCGCTGCCCGCAGCGTGAGCTGGGCGCGGTGGTGGGCGTAGTGGAGGACGGGGTAGCGGTAGACGTCCTCCACCGTCATCACGGCCGTGAAGTAGGGGTCCCAGCGCGTGGGGAACGGCATCACCCGCCCCATCTGGTGCTCCGGTTCGCGCTGGAGGCTGGAGGACAGGCCGTCAAGGGTGCGGTCGCACAGCCAACCCATCCGGTGCCGGTCGAAGACGAGTGCCGCCGCGCACGACCCGACGTAGTTGACGACGTGGAACGGCCGCCAGCACGTGTCCAGGACACCGGCGAACCCTCGACCTGCCGGTGGCGGCAGACGGGAGACGAGACGGACGAGCGGAAGCAGTCGCCTGACCACGAGGAACCCGAACACCATGTGGAAGAGCAGCTGCTCGTTGGTCCAGCGCGTCCCGTCGCTGCGGGCGCGCAGCTCCTCCCCCGGCGCCACCGACAGCAGCCAGTGCAGGTCTGCGCGGCAGCGTTCGTAGTCCGCGGCGATGGCGCTCCGGTCGACCGGGACAGCCGGCCCGACAGGCGGCTCTGGGCACCCAACCATCATCCACAGCCCACGTCCGTGCCGGAGGATGCCCTGGGGCCAGCCTTGACGGCCTCGTCACCCGCGCGGCCGTTCGGCACACCCGTGGCGAAGCCCCGTCGAAGCGTCTTGAGGGAGGCCAGCAGGTCCGGGTTCGACGCCACCCTCTCGGTGGCCGCCTCGGGGACTCTCCCGACGGGCGCGTCGGCCAGCGCGTTCGCCGAGCTGCAGACCCCGGTCTCGGGGAGGACGAGCTGGACCTCGTCGGCCGCCACGTCGTCCCCGGCGAGGTGCGCGACGATGGAGCGAACCTGCTCGTTGCCAGTGGTGATCAGGAACGTCGGGGCGCGCCCGTAGGACTTCATGCCCACGACGAAGAAGCCGGGCTCGTTCTCGTGGGACAGCTCGCGCCAGCCGTGGGGCGCGACGGTCCCGCAGCTGTGCGCCTCGGGGGTGATGAGCGGACCGAGGACGCGCGAGGACTGAAGGCCCGGGTCGAGGTCGAGCTGCAGCTCGGCCAGAATGGCAAGGTCGGGGCGGAAACCGGTGGCGGCCACGACGTTGTGCAGGTCGTCGATCACCCGCTCGCCGTTCAGCGTGTCGCCCACCACGCTGACCGTTCCCGCGCCCGGCGCGATGCGCAGCTCTCGGGTAGAGAACCCGGTGAGGAACTCGAGCGCGCCGGCCTCGACCAGGCTGTGCAGTTCCGACCCGAGGCGGCCGCGGTCCTCGAGCTGGTCGGCAGTGCCCCCGCCGAAGACCCGGCGGGCACTGGCGCCACGGATGGCCCACACGACTCTGGTGCCAGGTTCCTCGACGGCCAGCTGGGCAAGGGCGACGAGCGTGTTCGCAGCCGAGTGCCCCGTGCCGACCACGAGGGTGGACCGTCCGGCGAAACGCGCACGGTCCACGCCGAGCACGTCGGGCAGCGGCCCGACGAGGAACCCCGCCGCGGCGGCCCCCTCCTCCCCCAGCGCCGGCAGCCCGGAGGCGCCGAGCGGGTTGTGCTGGTGCCATGTGCCGGAGGCGTCGATCACCGCGCGGGCGCGCAGGTCCTCGACACGGCCATCAGCGTGGGCGACACGCACGATGAACGGCCGGTCGGCGCGACCCACGGTGCGCGACCGGTCCACGCCCTCGCGAGAGACAGCCAGCACGCGCATCCCGGTGCGGACCACTTCACCCAGGGCCGCGGAGAGCGGCACGAGGTACTGCTCGACGATCTCAGCGCCACGTGGCGACTGGCGCACGCTCGGACGCGTCCAGCCGCCGGTCGCCAGCAGCTCCTCGGCAGCCGGGTCGACGATGTACTGCCACGGTGTGAACGTCCGGATGTGTCCCCATTCCCGCATGGCAGCACCAACCTGGTCGCCGGCCTCGAGGACGATGGTCGTCAGGCCCCGCTCGACCAGGTGGGCGGCGGCGGCAAGGCCCACCGGCCCGGCTCCGATGACGACAACGGGCAGGTCGCCCACGTCCGCGCCAGGGCCGGACCGCAGAAGTCCAGCCGCGGTGGAAAGCGCCATGCACGTCTCCTTCGACTCCGGTGCGACGAGGACAGTCTGCCCGTCGCGGAACGCCACCTGTTGATTCGACGTTCATCAAAGCAAACTGTGACGGACCTGGAAGCATTCCTTCGAAGATCACCGAATTTCTGACCCGACGACGAGAGGCCCAGCCAGTGCCCACGACGACCACTGCTCGCGGCTCCTCACCACGCAGCGAGCTCACGTTGCTCACCGCGTGTTGCGGTCCCGCCAACCCCGACGTGGCGGATCGGAACGCCCATGCGCTGGCCGACGTGTTCAAGGCGTTGGCCGACCCCGCCCGGGTGAAGATCATGGCGATGCTGCTCAACGCCGAGGAGGTGTGCGCCTGCGACATCTCCGCAGCGATCGGCAAGAGCGCCGCGACCGCGAGCCACCATCTGAAGATCCTCCGGGACGCCGGCCTGACGACGAGTGAGAGGCGCGGCACCTGGGTCTACTACCGGGCCGTGCCGCAGCGGCTCGAGGCGCTGGTGGGCGCTCTGTCCCTGGGTCGATGACTCGTCCCGCGCCCTGAGGTTGCCGTCGTGGGTGTGGGCCCCGCCTGCCCGACCCCTCGTGGTGACCGTCGCCCGGCTCAACCACGCATCCACCTCGGGCACGGAGTGCGGGACACTGCCCTCGTGAGCGGTGGCGGCATGGTCGCACTGGTGGTCGTCGTTGCGCTGGCTGTCGCCTTCGACGTGACCAACGGATTCCATGACTCGTCGAACTCGGTGGCGGCGCCAGTGGCGACTCGCGCGATGCGACCTGCGACCGCGGTGTCCGTGGCGGCGGTCTTCACGATCCTGGGGCCGGTCCTGGCCGGTGCCGCGGTGGCCGACACGGTCGGCGGGCTCGTCCGAGTCGGTACGGGCGACACGTTGGGGATCCTCTTCGCCTCCCTCCTCGCTGCCGTGATGTGGAACCTGGCCACATGGTGGTGGGGGTTGCCGTCGTCGTCCTCGCACGCGCTGGTCGGGGGGCTCACGGGGGCCGGTGTCGCCGTCGGTGGTCTCGGTGCCGTGCGCTGGGGAGGGTTCGACGGGTGGCGTCCGGCGGGGGTGGCCGGCGTCCTCCTGGCCCTCGCCATCTCCCCAGTGGTCGGGGGGCTGGCCGGCTGGATGGGCGAGTTCACGGCCGCACGGTCGCTGCGGCGGGCTCCACGACGCGTCACCCGCTCGATCCTGCGCGGCGAGTGGGTGACGTCCTCCGCTCTCGCCTTCGCGCACGGGACGAACGACGCCCAGAAGACGATGGGTCTGATCACGTTGGCCCTCGTGGCCACCGGTTCGATTCCCTCGTTCGTGGTCCCGCTGTGGGTGAAGCTGATCTGCGCGGTCGCCCTCACCGTCGGGACGGCTATGGGTGGGTGGCGGATCGTGCGGACCCTTGGTCGCGGCATCTACCGGATCCGGCCACTGGACGGGTTCGTGAGCCAGGCGTCGAGCACGGTGGTCATCGGAGGAGCCGCGGCGTTGGGTGCACCGGTGAGCACCACCCACATCGTGGCGTCCTCGGTCGTGGGCGTGGGCGCGGAGCGTCGATGGAGGCATGTGCGCTGGCCGGTGGTCCGCGAGATCGGGCTCGCCTGGGTGGTGACCCTGCCCGCCTGTGCGGCCCTCGGCGCGACAGTCGCAACACTGGGGAGGATCGTCACATGAGGAGGCACTGGTTCCTGCCGCAGAGCCCCGACGTGATGAGGACTCTCGGGGCGCAGGCCGACATCACCCTGGCTGGGGCGATCGCCTTCGAGGCGTGGGCCTGTGGAGACCTCACGCAGGAGGCACAGGTCAGGGCGTGTGAGCACCGGGCCGACGAGGTCCGGCGGCAGCTGAGCCTGCAGCTGCGTGAGGCGTTCAGCACCCCTGTCGACCAGGAGGACCTCTTCACGCTGTCCGAGCGGCTCGATGCGGTCCTCAACGGCCTCAAGAACGTCGTTCGCGAGGCCGAGAGCTACGCGATCGAGCCAGACGCCGCGGTCGCGGCCATGGCCGCCGAGATCGCGACGGGAGTGCGGCACCTGCGCACGGCGATGGTCCACCTCGACAAGGACGGCGACGTGGCCACGCGCGAGGCGGATGCGGCGGTGACGGCCGAGCGGCGGATGGAGAAGATCTACCGCGACGCGATGCGTTCCCTGTTCGCGGCGGACGACCTTCGCGAGGTGGTGGTCCGGGGCGAGTTCTACCGCCGCACGCTCGACATCGGAGAACGCCTCACACGGGTCGCCGACCGCGTGTGGTACGCCGTGGTGAAGGAGGCCTAGACCGTATGCCGTGACCGCCCGTCCGTGAGGTGTCGCGGGCGCGGCGGCCGTGCGCGCACGGACTCGTGCGGGCGGCCCCGTCAGGCGTGCTCGTCCGACCGCTCCTGGTCTGGCTGGACGGACCAGCTCGGCGGCTCGTCGCTGCCCGACTCCTCGTCGCGCTCCGCGTCGGCCGCCGTGGCCTGGACTTTGCCCGCCGCGTGGTGGACCGGCGCGTACACGGTGTAGAGCTGCAGGGGCTCGTCACCGATGTTGATGACGTTGTGCCAGGTGCCGGCGGGCACGAAGACCGCGCCACCGTCCTCGACCTCCCGGTCGAAGTCGAGGTGGTCCCTCGTGGGCCCCATCAGGACGCGGCCCCGGCCGGCGTCGAGTCGCAGGAACTGGTCGGTCTGCGGGTGTGCCTCGAGCCCGATGTCCGCACCGACGGGGATCGACATGAGGGTCAGCTGGAGGTACGTCCCCGACCACGCGACGGCGCGGTAGCTGGTGTTCTCGAGCGTCGCCTTCTCGAGGTCGAAGCTCTGGGGTTCCGGCCCGACGTCCTTGATGGTCATGCGCCCCTCTCATTCTCGCGAGGAGGTCGTCCGTCCGTGGACGGGAAAGGAAGGGAGAACTCCCTTCCACTCTCAACGTATAGCGCGGCGGGGGTCTTGCGGCAAGGCCCCGGTCGTGACGCAGAATCGCCGACCGACGCCAGTACCAACGGAAATGGATGTCGCGTGACCCCACTGACGACCAGCGCATTCGACCTTCCCGGCCACCTCTCCCCCAAGGCGGACCCGGCCCTCATCGCCGCCGACGAGCAGCACTTCGCCGCGATGGCGGAGACGCTCGAGCAGACGATCGCCCGCCTGACCGACCGCCTCGACACCGAGCGCCGGGCACCGAGTCGCCCAGGCCGTGAGGCGCTGGAACGCGACCTCGAGGTCCACCGGCTGACGGCTCGGCTGCGCGCCCTGCGGCGCTTCGGGCTGGACCTGTGCCTCGGACACATGGTGAGCGCGGACGACCCCGAGCCCGTGTACGTGGGACGACTCGGCCTCACCGACAGCACGGGGCGTCGGCTGCTCGTCGACTGGCGCTCCCCTGCGGCCGAGCCCTTCTTCGGAGCGACCCACGCGAACCCGCTGGGCCTGGCAAGCCGCCGCAGGTACCGCTGGACCCGCGGCCGGGTCAGCGACTACTGGGACGAGGTCTTCACCCCGGACGGGTTCACCGAGCACGCCCACGCACTCGACGACCAGTCGGCCTTCGTCGTCAGCCTCGGCACCAGCCGGTCGAGCCGGATGCGCGACGTGCTCGGGACGATCCAGGCCGACCAGGACGCAATCATCCGGGCGGGTTCCCGCGGGGCACACGTCGTCGACGGCGGCCCGGGCACCGGCAAGACCGTCGTGGCGCTGCACCGCACGGCATACCTCCTGTACTCCGACCCGCGCCTCGGTCACCGTCGGGGCGGCGTGCTGTTCGTCGGTCCTCACCAGCCCTACCTGGCCTACGTCGCCGACGTGCTCCCCAGCCTCGGCGAAGAGGGAGTGCAGACCTGCACCCTGCGCGACCTCGTCCCCGAGGGTGCCGACGCGGCGGTCGAGGCGGACCCCGAGGTGGCCCGCCTGAAGTCGTCCGCCGACATGGTCAGGGCGATCGACGCCGCTGTGCGGTTCTACGAGGACCCGCCCACCGAGGGAATGGAGGTCACCACCGCATGGGCGGACGTGTGGCTTGACGCCGACGACTGGGCCGCGGCGTTCGAGGCACCGGACCCCGGGATGCCGCACAACGAGGCCCGTGAAGCGATCTGGGACGAGCTGGTGAGCATCATCCGAGGCAAGCACGACGACGACTCGCTCCCCGAGGGCGAGCTCCGCCGGTCGCTGCGGCGCGACGAGGAGCTGCGCTCGACGCTCGAGCGCGCGTGGCCGCTCATCGACGCGACGGACCTGGTCGGGGACCTGTGGACGGTGCCCGCCTACCTGCGGCTGTGTGCGCCGTGGCTCGCGCCCGACGAGGTCCGGGCTCTGCAGCGACAGGACGCCCAGGCGTGGACCGTGTCGGACCTGCCCCTGCTCGACGCGGCGCGACACCGGCTCGGCGACCCGGAGGCGACCCACCGGAAGCGGCGTGCGCAGGCCACCCTCGACGGCGAGCGCGAGCAGATGCGCAGGGTCGTCGACGACCTCATCGCGGCGGACGACTCCGAGATGCTCGTGATGTCGATGCTGCGGGGAGAGGACCTGCAGGGGGCGCTGGTCGACGGGGCCGTCCTGCCGGGCGGCGCCCCCGACCGGCTCGCCGGCCCGTTCGCGCACGTCGTCGTGGACGAGGCCCAGGAGCTGACGGACGCCGAGTGGCAGATGCTGCTGCTGCGCTGCCCGTCGCGCAGCCTCACCATCGTCGGAGACCGGGCCCAGGCCAGGCACGGGTTCACGGAGTCGTGGCAGGAGCGGCTCGGGCGGATCGGTCTCGACCGGGTCACGCTCGCCTCCCTGGGCGTCAACTACCGGACGCCGCAGGAGGTCATGTCGGAGGCCGAGCCGGTCATCCGGACCGCCCTGCCCGACGCCAACGTGCCGACCTCCGTCCGCAGCAACGGCGTTCCCGTCGTGCACGGGTCCGTGGCGGAGCTGGACTCGGTGCTCGACGCCTGGCTCGCCGCGCACGCCGATGGGATCGCCTGCGTCATCGGCACCGGGGACATCGGCACCGACCCGTCCCGGGGGTCGACTCGCGTCAGGTGGCTCACCCCGGAGCTCGCCAAGGGGCTCGAGTTCGACCTGGTGGTCCTCATCGACCCGGAGGCGTTCGGCGCGGGCGTGGAAGGTGCGGTCGACCGCTATGTCGCGATGACCCGGGCGACGCAGCAGCTCGTCATCCTCACGAGCCGCTGAACGTCGGGCAACACCACGCCCCGGCGTGCGGACGGCCGCTCGGTCCCGAAGGTGTCACGGGTGAGGGATCCCTGAGGCCCGGCGGGATGGCACCTCGGCCGTCCACATGGCACGAGTGGGCCATGGGCGACGGGTCTCCGCAAACCTAGGCTGAAGGCGTCAGCTTCGACCCTGGAGGTGCGAGATGGCGAGCATGGCATCCAAGACTTTCGACGACCCTGACGAGACCCGCCCCTTCGCCGACAAGGGCATGGCGCAGGTGGTGGCGCTGGGCGACGGCATCGTCCTCAAGGGGCGCTTCGATCCCGGGTGGCGGTGGTCGGAGCACCTGAAGCCTGTCGTGGGCACCGAGAGCTGCCAGTCACCACACCTGCTGTACGTGCTGTCGGGACGGATGCGGTTGCGGATGGACGACGGCACCGAAGGCGAGGTCGGACCCAACGCGGTGGCCCGCATCGAGCCGGGGCACGATGCCTGGGTGGTCGGGGACGAGCCCTGCATCGTGGTCGACTTCGGCGCGTCCAGCTCGTACGCCCAACCCGCCAACGGCTGAGCCGGGACGCGCTCGCGTCATGCCGTCCGAGCCTGGGAGCCGGCCGCGACTCCCTCCGCGCTCACCGCTCAGGTTCTGTCAGGCCTCGGGCTCGAGGCGCTCGAGGACGTAGAGGTCGGGGCGTCCCATCCCGAGGGACGGCTCGCGCCGGCGCTCGGCGGAGATCTCCGAGAGGTCGAGGGTCGCCCGAAGAACGACGTCGTCGTGACCGGCGGCGGCCACCACCCGCCCGCGCGGGTCGACGACGATCGAGTGCCCACAGAAGCCGGGCGAGTTCGAGTTGGCCGCGATGGCGAAGACCTGGTTGTCCTGGGCGCGGGCCCGAGTACGCACCTCGATGAGGTGCTCGTGGTCGACGCCGACCGCGGAGGGGATGACGAGGATCTCAGCGCCCGCGATCGCCTGGGTGGTCGAGATCGCGGGGAAGGCGTGCTCGAAGCAGATCTGGGGTCCGAGCACTCCCGCCGACGTCGTGACCACGGGCAGCACCTGACCGGCCGCGAAGACCGGCACCTCGGCCGGGAACAGGTGCGACTTCCGGTAGAGCGCAGGGCGCGCGCCCGCGGAGGCGATGAGCAGGGAGTTGTACAGCTTCCCGTCGTCTGCGCGCTCGAGGAACCCGACCACGATCGTCAGCCGATGCCGCAACGACAGCTGGCGGGTGAGCCGTGCAGTCGGCCCGGTCGTCGCATGCTCGGCCAGGTCGGCGCTGCGCGCCGCGAGCACGGCCAGGTCGTAGCCGGTGACGTACATCTCGGGGAAGACGACGAGGTCGACGTCGCCGTGATCCGCGACGAGGCGAGCGAGGTGCTCGCGGTTGCCTGCGGCGTCGCCGACGGGCATGACCTGCTGGACGACGGCGACCTCCACGGGACGGGACGGGGCCCCTCGCGGTGGCGTTGGGGCATCCCCGCTGCTGGTGACCATCGTGTCGCCTCCCGTGAGTGGGTCCCGGGTCACCGCTTGCGGGCCATGGTCAACCCGTCGAACGCCGTCAGGACGACCGTCTCCACGCGGTCGTCCGCGGCCACGACGTCGTTGAAGGCGCGCAGGGCTGCCGTGTTCGCGTCGTCCACCGAGGGATCGACGATCCTGCCGCTCCACAGCACGTTGTCGGCCAGCAGCAGGCCGCCCGGACGGATCCGGGGCACCAGCTCGGCCCAGTACGCGGCATACCCGGGCTTGTCGGCATCGATGAAGGCGAGGTCGACCTCTGCAGCCTCCGGCAGCGACCGCAGCGTCTCCAGCGCCGGCGCGATCCGCAGCTCGATCCGCCCCGCCAGCCCCGCCTCCGCCCAGGCCCGCTGGCCGATCGCCGTCCACTCCTCGCTGACGTCGCAGCACAGGAGGGAACCGCCGTCGACCAGCCCACGGGCGATGCACAGGCTCGAGTATCCGGTGAACGTGCCCACCTCGACGGCCCGCCGTGCGCCGACCAGCCGGGTGAGCATGGTCAGCAGCTGCCCCTGGTCCTCGCCGATCTGCATGCCGGCGACCTCGCCCAGGGCGGCGGTCTCGGAACGCAGCCGCCGCATCACCTCATCGGGACGCCAGCTGCCGTGGTCCACCGCGTACGACCGGACCTCGTCCGTCACCGGGAAGCTGCGCATCCCCCGACGCTACGCCAACCGTGCCCGGCGGGGTCGGCGGCGGCGCGAGACCGGGCCGAGCGCACCGGTCGGCGTCACGCCTCCCCCTTCGGACGGCGCCAGGTGACGCCGGTCTGTCGCATGTACTCCGCGACGGCCTCGTCGAGCGTCGGGAGGAAGTGCGCCGGGTCGATCGTGCGGGTCAGCTCGTAGCGCTCGATCTTCCTGCGCACCGGGTCCTTCATCTCCGCGAAGACCAGCGACACACCACGCGCGTTGAGCCAGGCGTCCAGCTCCTGCAGCATGTCCGAGGCCGTGGTGTCGACGTCGGTGACGGGCTCGGCGGCCACGACGATCCAGCGGAGGTCTGGGTGGTCCTCGGCGATCTCCCGCACCGTCT
>NZ_DATBMI010000166.1:0-7083 GCF_036554925.1 Pedococcus sp. | reverse complement strand
CCGAGATCGAGCGCACCGACTCCGACTGGGACCGCGAGAAGCTGCAGGAGCGCCTGGCCAAGCTGGCCGGCGGTGTCTGCGTCATCCGCGTCGGCGCCCACACCGAGGTCGAGCTCAAGGAGAAGAAGCACCGCATCGAGGACGCCATCTCGGCGACCCGCGCGGCCATCGAGGAGGGCATCGTCGCCGGTGGCGGCTCCGCCCTCGTCCACGCCGTGGCCGCCATCGACGCCCTCGGGCTGGAGGGCGACGAGGCGACCGGTGCGAACATCGTGCGCAAGGCCGCGGCCGAGCCGCTGCGCTGGATCGCCGAGAACGCCGGCATGGAGGGCTACGTGGCCGTCTCCAAGGTCGCCGACCTCGAGCCCGGCAACGGCCTCAACGCGGCGACCGGCGAGTACGTCGACCTGTTCAAGGCCGGCGTCATCGACCCGGTGAAGGTCACCCGCTCCGCACTGCGCAACGCCGCATCGATCGCGTCGATGGTGCTCACCACCGACACGCTCGTCGTGGAGAAGAAGGAAGAGGAGCCCGACGCCGCCGGCGGTCACGGCCACGGCCACGGCCACTGAGCCACACGGCATCCCGCGACGGCCCGTCCCCACCGGGGGCGGGCCGTCGCCGTGCCGAGGGGTATGCCGTCCCGGGGGCGCGTGCGCACCGCTCCACCACCCGGCGGCCCCGGCTAGGGTCGCCCGTATGCGGCTGCTGGGTGTGCTGGGCGGGATGAGCTGGACGAGCACGGCCGAGTACTACCGGCTCCTCAACGAGGGCGTCGCCCACCGGCTGGGCGGGCTCCACTCCGCGCGTCTGCTGATGCACAGCGTCGACTTCGCCCCCGTGGCACAGATGCAGCACGACGGCGACTGGGACGGCGCGGCGGAGGTCCTGGCCGAGGCGGCACGCGGCCTCGAGCGGGCCGGGGCGCAGGGCCTGCTGCTCGCCACCAACACGATGCACAAGGTCGCGGACCGGGTTCAGTCGGCGACGTCGATCCCGCTGTTCCACATCGGCGACGCCACCGCGCGCCGGGTCCGCGAGGCCGGGCACCGCCGGGTGGGGCTGCTCGCCACCGCGTTCACCATGGAGCAGGACTTCTACACCGGGCGGCTTGCTGCGCACGGACTCGAGGTGGTCCTGCCCGACGAGCGGGGCAGGGCGGACGTGCACCGCGTCATCTACGAGGAGCTGTGCCACGACGTCGTGCAGGAGGAGTCACGGGCGCGCTACCGCGAGGTGATGGCCGCCCTCGCGGCCGACGGCGCGGAGGCGGTCGTGCTGGGGTGCACCGAGATCGGCCTGCTGGTGGGCCAGGACGACGCGACCGTGCCGCTCTTCGACACGACGGCCATCCACGCCGAGGACGCCGTGTCCTGGATGCTGGCTAGTCCCTGACGACCTTCAGGAGCGCGCCGGCGTACTCGACGGTCATGCCCGGCCGGATCTGGCGACCCCGTCGGTGCTCGACCTCGCCGTCGACGCGCACCTCGTTGTTGTCGATGACCATGCGGGCCATGGCGCCGTCCTCGACGACACCGGCGAGCTTGAGCAGCTGACCGAGACGGATCGACTCGTCGCGGATGGGGACCTCGATCGGCGCGCTGCTCACGCCGTGGAGTCTAGGCGGGTCAGCTGGCCGCCGGCACGGGCTGCCGACCGGAGTAGTGCGCCTCGCGCTCGTCCTCCGTCAGGGCACCCCAGACGCCGTACGGCTCCCTGACGCGCAGGGCGTGGTCCCGGCACTGGACCAGGACCGGGCAGCCGAGGCAGACCTCCTTGGCGGCGGAGTCCCGGGTGCGTCGCGCAGACCCGCGCTCGCCCTCGGGGTGGAAGAACACGTCCGGGTTGACCCGGCGGCAGGAACCCTCCAGCTGCCAGTCCCAGAGGTCGGCCACAGGCCCCGGCAGTCTCGACAACTCAGCCACTGTTACCCCGCCTCTCTGCGGCACGATGCCGCATGTTGGGGACGCTACCCCCGGCTGACCTGCGCAAACAGAGGACCTGGGTCAAAACTTGTTCAAGACTTGCGCCCCACCGGCCACGGCCCCACCAGTGGTGCTCCCAGGCCGCGGCAGGCGCTGGCCGGGGGCTCTCCCGGGCTCGACTACCATGGGCCAATGAGCAACGGAACGTCCCCTGTCCCCGCTCCGTTCGCCGAGATCGGCCTGACCTACGACGACGTCCTGCTGCTCCCCGGCCTGAGCGATGTCATCCCGAGCGAGGTCGACACGACCGCTCGCCTGACCCGCTCGATCAACCTGCGCATCCCGCTGGTGTCAGCCGCCATGGACACCGTCACCGAGGCGCGGATGGCGATCGCGATGGCCCGCGAGGGCGGCCTCGGCGTCCTGCACCGCAACCTCTCGATCGAGGACCAGGCCTACCAGGTCGACCTGGTCAAGCGGACCCAGACCGGCCGCATCCCGAACCCCATCACCATCGGCCCGGACGCCACCCTGGAGCAGCTCGACCAGGTCTGCGGGGAGTACCGCGTCTCGGGGCTCCCGGTGGTCGACCACGACCAGACGCTGCTCGGCATCATCACCAACCGCGACCTGCGCTTCATGCCCGTCTCCGAGTGGGCGACGACCCGCGTCCGCGACGTCATGACCCCGATGCCGCTCATCACCGGACCGGCCGACATCGACCGCGAGACGGCGACGTCCCTGCTGCGCCAGCACAAGCGCGAGCGGCTGCCCCTCGTCGACGAGGCCGGCCGCCTGGCGGGCCTGATCACGGTCAAGGACTTCGTCCGCTCCGAGCAGTTCCCGAACGCCAGCAAGGACGACCAGGGGCGGCTCCTCGTGGGGGCCGCCGTGGGCTACTTCGGCGACGCCTGGAAGCGAGCGACCACGCTCATCGAGGCCGGGGTCGACGTCCTGGTGGTCGACACCGCCCACGGCCACGCCAACCTCCTCCTCGACATGGTCAGGCGGCTCAAGGCCGACACCGCGACCGCCCACGTGCAGGTCGTCGGCGGTAACGTCGCCACCCGGGCCGGTGCGCAGGCGCTCGTCGACGCCGGCGTGGACGCCGTCAAGGTCGGTGTCGGGCCGGGCTCGATCTGCACCACCCGTGTGGTCGCCGGAGTCGGGGTGCCCCAGGTCACCGCCATCCACGAAGCCGCCCAGGCCTGCAAGCCGGCGGGCGTCCCCGTCATCGGCGACGGTGGGCTGCAGTACTCCGGCGACATCGCCAAGGCCCTGGTGGCGGGCGCCGACACGGTGATGATCGGGTCACTGCTCGCCGGCTGCGAGGAGAGCCCCGGCGACCTCGTCCTCGTCAACGGCAAGCAGTACAAGTCCTACCGGGGGATGGGTTCGCTCGGCGCGATGTCCTCGCGCGGCAAGAAGTCCTACTCCAAGGACCGCTACTTCCAGGCCGACGTCACCAGCGACGACCAGCTCGTGCCGGAGGGCATCGAGGGCCGGGTGGCCTACAAGGGCCAGGTGTCGGCCGTGGCGAGGCAGCTCATCGGCGGCCTGCACCAGTCGATGTTCTACGTCGGGGCGCCGAGCATCCCGGAGCTGCAGGAGAAGGGCCGCTTCGTCCGGATCACCCCGGCGGGGCTGAAGGAGAGCCACCCGCACGACATCCAGATGGTCGTCGAGGCGCCGAACTACTCAGGCCGCTGACGCCGTTCGTGGTGCCCGGCGCTCCGTGCAAAGTGGGGGTGCAGGTTACGCCTAATGCCCGATGGTCGCCGGGGCGCGCTGTCCTACCGTGAGCACACGCCCTTCGGGGCAGACAGCCAGTCGGGAGGACGCTCGGGGGGCGGGGACTTCGCCGCAGCGAGCAGCTGACCACCGGCGAACACTGGCGTCCCGCCGTTGGCCGCCCCCTCACCCGGCGGCGGGGCGCCAGCTGTGCCCCGAGGGCGGCCAGGCTTTCGGCCGCCCGGCGACCGGTAGCATCGCCCGGTGACTGAGATCGAGATCGGCCGTGGAAAGCGGGCCCGCCAGGCCTACTCCTTCGACGACATCGCCGTGGTGCCGTCGCGCCGCACGCGCGACCCCGAAGAGGTGTCGGTGTCGTGGCAGATCGACGCCTACCACTTCGACCTCCCCGTCATCGCCGCCCCGATGGACTCCGTGATGTCGCCCGAGACCGCGATCGCCCTCGGCCGCCACGGCGGTCTGCCGGTGCTCGACCTCGAGGGCCTGTGGACCCGCTACGAGGACCCCACGGCCCTCCTCGCCGAGATCGCCAGCCTCGACCCGGCTCGCGCCACGTCGCGCATGCAGGAGATCTACGCCGCCGAGATCCAGCCCGAGCTGGTGGCGGAGCGCCTGCGCCAGGTGCGCGAGGCCGGCGTCACCGTCGCGGGGGCCCTCAGCCCACAGCGCACCCAGCAGCTCTGGAAGACGGTGGTCGACGCCGGGGTCGACCTCTTCGTCATCCGGGGCACCACGGTCTCGGCCGAGCACGTCTCCGGTCGCGCGGAGCCGCTCAACCTCAAGCGGTTCATCTACGAGCTCGACGTGCCGGTCGTCGTCGGCGGAGCCGCGACCTACACCGCGGCCCTGCACCTCATGCGCACCGGCGCCGCCGGCGTGCTGGTCGGCTTCGGCGGGGGAGCGGCGCACACGACCCGACGGGCCCTGGGCATCCACGCGCCGATGGCGTCCGCGATCGCCGACGTGGCGGCAGCCCGCCGCGACTACCTCGACGAGTCCGGCGGCCGCTACGTGCACGTCATCGCCGACGGGGGAGTGGGCAGCAGTGGCGACATCGTCAAGGCCGTCGCGTGCGGCGCCGACGCCGTGATGCTCGGAGCCGCGCTCGCCCGCTCCACCGAGGCCCCGGGGCGCGGCTTCCACTGGGGCTCGGAGGCGCACCACCCGCAGCTGCCGCGCGGCGAGCGCGTCGAGGTCGGTGCCGTCGCGCCGCTCGAGGAGATCCTCTTCGGCCCGGGCCGGCTCGCCGACGGCACGACCAACCTCATCGGCGCGCTGCGCCGGGCGATGGCCACCACCGGCTACTCCGACCTCAAGGAGTTCCAGCGGGTCGAGGTCGTCGTCGCCCCCTACGAAGGCAGCTGACGAACGGGCGGCGCACCGCCCGAGGGCCCGTCGCGGGCCGGCCACCGCGGTGGGACGGGCCGACTCGGCAGCCGGAGCCGGCCCCGCGGCATACGGAGGCGGGGGCCTCGGCACCGTGACACCATGGCCGACATGGCCAAGGTGGAGCGCCTGAAGAAGTCGGTCTACGAGACCGAGCTGTTCCGCCTGCAGGCCGAGCTGGTGAGGATGCAGGAGTGGGTCCGCCGCGAGGGCGAGCGGGTCGTGGTCGTGTTCGAGGGTCGCGACGCCGCCGGCAAGGGCTCGACGATCAAGCGGGTCACGCAGTACCTCAACCCCCGGGTCGCCCGGATCGTCGCGCTGCCCATGCCCACGGAGCGGCAGCGGACCCAGTGGTACTTCCAGCGCTACGTCGAGCACCTGCCGGCCGGCGGCGAGATCGTGCTGTTCGACCGCAGCTGGTACAACCGCGCGGGGGTCGAGCGGGTGCTGGGCTACTGCACCCCCGAGGAGCACCAGCGGTTCCTGCGGCAGTGCCCGATCTTCGAGCGCATGCTCGTCGAGGACGGCATCCGCCTGCACAAGTACTGGTTCTCGGTGAGCGACACCGAGCAGCAGCGGCGCTTCGAGTCCCGCATGACCGACCCGATGCGCCGCTGGAAGCTCTCACCGACCGACCTGGAGTCGATCAGCCGCTGGGAGGACTACTCGCGGGCCAAGGACGAGATGCTCGTGCACACCGACATCCACGAGGCCCGCTGGAACGTCGTCGAGAGCGACGACAAGCGCCGTTCCCGGATCAACATGATCGCCCACCTGCTCTCCCAGGTCCCCTACGTCGAGGTCGAGCACCCGCGGATGACGCTGCCCGAGCGGCCGGCCCCGCGCGGTTACGTCCGCGCGGACCGGTCCCTGCAGCACACGGTGCCCGACCACGCGGCGACCCTGGGGACCTGAGCCCGACGGGCGCCGCGTGGCCGGGCCACGCGCTCAGCGGGTCCGGCGCCTCACCTGAGCGAGACCTTGATGACCTGGCCGCCAGTCAGGCAGACCGAGCAGGTGCTGACGTAGGCCGAGCCATCGGTGATCACCACGCCGTACGGCGCCTCGAGGTCACCGACCACCACAGTGGGTGAGGTCGAGCCCTTGGGCACCTCCACCAGCGAGCCGACAGGGCCCGACAGCAGTCCTTCGGTGGCGATCTGGACGGCATACAGGGTCCTGCCCTTGAAGGCGAGGTCGGTGACGTTGGTCAGCCCGGAGGCGTACACCGTCGGCTCGCCACTGGCGCCGATCCGCCAGATCGAGGCCGAGCCCTGGGTGAACGGGAAGCCGGTCAGCTGGCTGACGTACCAGGCGCCGTCCGGGCCGCGGACCACGGCGGTGGGCACGGCGTCTGCGCCCTCGTCCGTGGGCTCGAGCGCGGCGACCGTGCGGAAGCGGCCGTCCTCGTTCACCTTGACGATGGCGTTCCCGCCGGCGTCGGCGACGACGAGGCCCTCACCGGCGCGGGACAGACCCGCCGGGTTGCTGTCGACATCGGTGCCGTCGGGGTTCGCGTCGGCCTCGTACGCGAGGACGTCGGCGAACTCCTTGTGCTCGTCGCTGTCCAGCCGCCCGGTCACGACGGTCGCCAGGTGCTCGCCGGCCTTGCCGAAACCGTCGCGCACCTCCTCGTCGGCGCCGAGCCCGATGGTCGCGTAGTAGCGTCCGCCGTCGGTCACCACGAGGTCCATCGGGCCGAGGGCCTCCTGGCCGGCGATGGAGGGCAGCCCGGTCACGACCCGCTTGTCGCGCCCGTGCGGGTTCACCCAGGTGATCGACCCGCTGCTCCCGACGCAGGCGTCGCCGAGGGCGGGATGGGTGGTGCAGGCGCCGTCGCCGCCGCGGCCGGACTCGGCGACGAAGACGTCGCCGTCGGGGGAGACGGCGAGGTTGCGCGGGCTGTGCAGGCCGGAGGCGACGACCCGCCAGGACGGGTCGGCGGCGGCGGGGGCGGCGACCGTGAGGGACAGGGCGACGCCCACGGTCCCGGTGGCGGCGAGGAGGCGCTTGGCGCGCC
>NZ_DATBMI010000104.1:0-17487 GCF_036554925.1 Pedococcus sp. | reverse complement strand
GAAGGCCCCCATGACCAGGGCGATCGCCGCGATCGCCGCGACCACGACGACCAGGGTGAAGTTGGTGCCTGTCAGCGACAGATCTGCCGCTGCGGCGGACGCGAGGCCCGACATTCCATCCTCCTTGATGTGGCGGTCCCGCCCCTCGGGCGCACCACCGCAGCGGCACAGAGACGGTGCAGGTGACAGTAATGCAGATCACACGCGCGTGTGGGCGCTGTGAGAGCAGTCACAGTGCTGATCCTGCGTCACAGTAGTGACGGGACACCCGGGCCGGAAGACCCTTGGCGGTCGCGGAGGGGTCTGCTCAGGCCTCCGCGTCGCGGCGGGAGGCCGCCTCGACGGAGTGGTAGATGTGGAAGACCTTGTCGAGGCCGGTGATCTTGAAGACCTTGAGAATGCGGTCCTGGCTGCTCACGATGCGCAACGAGCCGTTCTGGCCGCGCACGAGCTTGAGCCGGCCGACGAGGACGCCGAGGCCGGTGGAGTCCATGAAGGTGACGTCCTCGAGGTCGACCACGAGGTCGGTGCGGCCGGCGGCGACCTGCTTGTCGAGCGCCTCACGCAGGAGCGGCGCGGTGTAGACGTCGATCTCACCGCCGACGTGCACGATGGTCAGCGCGCCGTGGTCGCTGGTGGAGACCGAGAGGTCCACAGAGCTCCCCTTCATCTTTCGTGCCGCCGCACAGGGCAGGACGGCGGCCGGACTGTCGCGGATTACCGTATCGGCAATGTCTACCACCGGTGCACCCCAGAGCCGGCAGGGCGGGTTCGACCCCGAGCAGGCCCTGGCCCGTCTCGCTGCCGGCAGCCGGGGCGACCGGCTCCTGCACGTGCACGAGGTCGCGGCGCGCGCCGCCTCGACGGCGGCCTGGCCGGAGTGGGTCCACCCCTCCGTGTATGCCGCGTTCGCCGGCGCCGGGGTCGGTGAGCTGTGGAGCCACCAGCGCGAGGCTGCGGACCTCGCCCACGCCGGTTCCCACGTCGTGATGGCGACAGGCACGGCCTCGGGCAAGAGCCTGGGATACCTCGTGCCCGTGCTCAGCGCACTGGTCGAGGGGGCCGACGCGCCCAGCGGGAGGGGGGCCACAGCGCTCTACCTCTCGCCGACGAAGGCGCTGGCCGCGGACCAGGTCGCCCGCCTGGGAGCCCTCGCCATCCCGGGACTCCGGTCGGCGACCTACGACGGCGACACCCCGCAGGAGGAGCGTCGCTGGATCCGCGACCATGCCCAGCTCGTCCTCACCAACCCCGACCTGGTGCACCACTCGCTCCTGCCCCAGCACCAGCGGTGGGCGCCCTTCCTGCGGGGGCTGCGCTACGTCGTGGTCGACGAGTGCCACGTCTACCGCGGCGTCTTCGGCTCGCACGTCGCCGCGCTGCTGCGCCGGCTGCGCCGGGTGGCCGCCCGCTACGGCGCGGAGCCGACGTTCGTCCTGGCCTCGGCCACGGTGCGCGACCCGGCGCAGCATGCCAGCCGCCTGGTCGGCCTGCCGGTACGGGCGGTGGAGCGGGACGGGTCTCCGCGCGAGGCGATGACCTTCGGGCTCTGGGAGCCCGGCGACCTGCCCGGCTCCGGCGTCGCGGCGAGCTCCGACGTCGACACCTCGGGTGAGACTCCGGCACGCCGCAGCGCCACCAGCGAGGCCGCCGACCTGCTCGCGGACCTCGTGGCCGGAGGGGTGCAGACCGTGGCGTTCGCACGGTCCCGGGCGGGGGTCGAGGCCCTGGCCGCCAGCGCCCGACGACTCCTCGCCGACGCGCACCCGCGGCTGGAAGGCGCGGTCGCGGCATACCGGGGCGGTTACCTGCCCGAGGAGCGCCGGGAGCTGGAGCGCTCGCTGCGGGACGGGGACCTCGTCGGGCTCGCCGCGACCACCGCCCTCGAGCTGGGCATCGACATCAGCGGACTCGACGCGGTGCTGCTGGCTGGCTGGCCGGGCACCCGCGCCTCGCTGTGGCAGCAGGCGGGCCGTGCCGGCAGGTCCGGATCCCGCTCGCTCGCGGTGTTCGTGGCCGCCGACGACCCTCTGGACACGTACCTGGTGCACCACCCCGACGCGCTGTTCGGGCAGTCGGTGGAGGCGACCGTCCTGGACCCGGACAACCCGCACGTGCTGGCCCCGCACCTGGCCGCGGCGGCTGCCGAGCTGCCGCTGACCGAGGCCGACCTGCCGGCGTTCGGGCCGCGGGCCGGTGGCCTGGTCGACGCGCTCACCGCCAAGGGCATCCTGAGGCGGCGCCCGAAGGGGTGGTTCTGGGCTCGGGCGGACCGTGCCGCCGACCACGTGTCGCTGCGCGGGGCGGGTGAGGTGGTCGGGATCGTCGAGCGCCGGACCGGTCGGATCCTCGGCACCATCGACGAGGCGTCGGCGCATGCCCAGGTCCACACGGGGGCGGTGCACGTGCACCAGGGCGAGACCTACGTGGTGACCGAGCTCGACCTCGACGGCGGCACCGCGAGTGTGGTGCGCGGCGACCCGGGGTGGAGCACGTACGCCCAGTCGGTCAGCGCGTTCGACATCGTCGGCACCGAGCGCTCCTTCGACCGGGGGCCCGTGCGGGTGTGTTTCGGCTCGGTCAGGGTCCACACGCAGGTGACGTCGTTCCTGCGCCGGCTGCCCAGCGGCGAGATCATCGGGACCCACCCGCTCGAGCTCCCGAGGCGGACCCTCGCGACGAAAGCCGTCTGGTGGACGATGCCGGTGGAGTCGCTGGCCGGCGCGGGCATCGCCGAGGCGGCCATCCCCGGCGCCGCCCACGCGGCCGAGCACGCGGCCATCGGGATGCTGCCGTTGGTGGCGACCTCGGACCGCTGGGACATCGGCGGGGTGTCCACCGCTGAGCACCCCGACACCGGCCTGCCGACGATCCTCATCTATGACGGTCACCCGGGGGGCGCGGGCTTCGCAGAGCACGCCTTCGACGCGTTCGGTGAGTGGCTGGCGGCCACCCGGGCGGCCATCGCCTCCTGCGGCTGCGAACGCGGGTGCCCAGCGTGCGTGCAGTCGCCCAAGTGCGGCAACGGCAACGACCCGCTGGACAAGAACGGCGCGGTCGCCCTGTTGTCGCTGGTCCTCGGCGCGGCGGACACGGAGCGCTCTGAGGGGGCGCGCACGGGCGGGCGGGGCTAGGGTCGAGGCGCCGCTGGGCGCACCCGCGCCCGCGAGACGACGGAGGTAAGCGTGATCCTGCTCGGACTGATTCTGATCGTCGTGGCGGTGGCGGCCGGCATCGTGCTGGTGCTCGCCACGCAGTCGCTCACCGAGCCCGTCGAGCTGGCGGCCGGCGGCTTCCAGGTCAGCGTGGTCCCGCTGGGCCTGGTCATCGCCGGCGCCGCCGCGCTGTTCGTGCTGTGGCTCGGACTGGCGATGGTGCGCGGCAGCATCCGCCGCAAGACCCGCAGGCGCAAGGAGGCCAAGGAGGCCGAGCGACAGGCCGAGCTCGAGGCGGAGGCCCGCCGCGAGGAGGAGTCCCGACGGGCCGATGCTGCCCGCCGCGAGGAGGAGATCCGGCGAGAGGCCGAGGAGCGCGCCCGAGTGGAGGCCGAGGAGCGCATGCGGCAGGAGGCCGACGAGCGTCGTGCTGCCGACGAGCGCTGGCAGCAGACCCCCGCACCGGGTGCGGGGGCGGCGGCAGCGGGGACCGAGGGTCACCACCACCGTGAGCCGGGCGCCGCAGGAGGCGACACCGCGGTGATGGAGCCCGCGGAGGACGAGCCCCAGGAGCCGGGACGGCATGCCGCCGACGCCCGCACGGACAGCACCGCCGAGGGCGAGACCACCCGCCCCACCGTCGCCGACCGCCTCATGGGGCGCGACCCCGCGGACGGTCGGGACGGCCGGGCCGGCTGAGCCTCCGCGCTCCCCCCGAGCCCTGCATCCCGCCTGAGCCCTGCATCCCGCCTGAGCCATCCCGCCCGAGCCCTGCATCCCGCCCGGGACCCGGCGCCCGTGCTCAGGGCCGGGCTCCGGCACGGGCGGAGGCAGTGGCCTGCCCTGGGAGAACGCCCACGGGATCGGGCGGCTCCACGGACACGCGCACGGTGACGCTGTCGTCCGCGGCGGGGGAGCACGCGCGCAGGACGGCCCCGTTGGTGTGGGCGCTCCCGGCGGCCCGCCGGCAGGCAGCGTCGGGCCCCGCGCCCTGCTGCAGCGCCACCGCTGCCGCGAGCGAGGCCAGGTCAGCCGCGGCCTGGGCCTGGTGCGCGGCGCGGACCGCTCCCCCGAGGGCAGTCCCACCTGCGAGCAGGACGACCACCGCACCCACCAGCCCCAGGGCGAGAACGGTCGCGGACCCCCGCTCTGCCGGGGCTCCCAGCGCAGCGGACCTCATGGCACCGCCTCGGGCCAGGTGTCCTCCCGGGCGGCGACGGCACTGCCGGACGGCCGGCCGTCCGCCCCGAGCCATCGAAGCGCCCAGGGAGCCGGAGCCGTCACGCTGACGCGCACCTCGGTCGGACCGGTCTCGACCGTCAGCACCGCCTGCTTCGGCGCGACGGCACGGCCCGCGGCCAGGGCCGCCCCCTCCCCCTCGCCCCGGGCCATCAGCCGGACGGCCACCCGGGCCGCATCGACGCAGCGGATCTGGTCGACCGCAGCGGTCAGCGCGGACAGCGCGAGCGCCAGGACCAGCAGCACCGCCGGCATGGCGACGGCCAGCTCGGCCGTCGCCATGCCGGGCTCGCCTACCCGCCGATGCCCAGGGCCGTGGTGATCACGCTGGCCAGTGCAGACTTCACCGGCCCCGACTTCACCACGACCATGAGCACCGCGGCGAAGGCCACGGCCGCGAGCGTCCCGACGGCGTACTCGGCCGTCGACATCCCCGCCTCCGTGCACCTCAGGGCTCGGATCCTCATCTGCATTCGCTGACACATTCGGCCACCTCCTCTGGTGGCGGGCCTTCCCCGCCGCTGCACCCAGTCCACGTCCGATCGGCGGAGCCGGCCACGGTCGCGAGCACGCCTGTGGATGATGTGGCATCGGGAGCGGGCGCCGTGGACACATCAGGTCCCGAGAACCCGTTGACCGAGCGCCAGCACGACCGGGATCACCGTGGTGCAGGCGAAGGCCGGAAGAAACGCGAGGCCGAGCGGCAGGACCAGCCGGACACCGGCTCGCGCTCCGGCCGCCTCGAGACGGCGGTCCTCACGCTCCCTGACGCGCCACGAGGCGTCCTCGACCAGCTGCGCCGGGCCGGCGCCCGTCGCCTCAGCCACCTGCCACGCCGACGCCGCCGGCTGCCACGCCGACGGCGCGAAGCCCCAGGCCTCCTCGGGGGAGAAGCCCCAGCCCAGGGCCGCAGCCACGGACTGCAGGTGGGCGGCCACGCCGCCCTCACTGCCGCGCGCGACCTCCGCGAGGGCCTCCCGCTGGCCCATGCCGGAGCGCAGCGCCAGCGAGAGGAGCAGCATGGCGTCGGCGATGGCATAGGCGGTTGCGGCCCCACCGTCGGCCGACGCCCTGTGCGCGTGCCCGGCACCCCGACCGCGGCTCCCGCCGGCCGTCGCCACAGGCGCACGGACGTCAGCGCGCGCCGGCCACAGCAGCACGGCCGCGGCCGCTGCGACGGCCAGTGCCAGCGCGGTCACGACGCGGTCTCGTGCCGGACCGCGCGGCGCAGGATGGCCCGGCTCCACGCCCAGCCCGCCACGCCGAGCAGGACGCCCACGGCCAGCGCCGCCGTGGCGGCGGGGCTCGCGGCATACAGGTCGGCGGGGGTGAAGCCGAAGAGGAGGCCGACCACCGGCCCGCAGGCCGGCATCAGGGCGAGCAGCGTCATCGACGCCTTCGCCCCGGCCGTCGCGGCGGCCAGCGCCCGGGCCGCGGCCTGGCGGGTTCGCAGGGCACGGGCGGCCGCGGCGAGGGCCACCGCCAGCGGAACGCCGGTCCGCTCACTCAGCAGCCACGCCTGCGCCACGAAGCTCTGTGCCGACCCGCCCGCCGTGGCCTCGACGGCGAGCGAGCTGCGGGCAGACTGCCAGACCGTTCCCAAGGGGACTCCCCGAGCGGCGGCGGTGGCCAGGTCGTCGGCGAGGCCGGCCACCCCTGCCCGGCCGCGCAGAGCACCAGCGCCGATCCGCACGGCCTCGGCGGTGGCCACACCGGCCAGGAGCGGCGGGACCAGCACCTCGAGCAGGGTCGCGAGGTCCTCGTCTGCGGCTGCGGGATCGGAACGCCCACGCCGGCGGACCCGGTCACGGATCCGTGGCTCAGCGGGCCCGACCGCTGAGCCACGGCCGCGGGAGCCCAGGACGAGGACGGCTCCAGCACGACGCACCCCGGGCCAGAGCACCACCGCGGCCGCGGCCAGCAGGGCGGGCACCAGCGCTGCGGAGGTCACGGCTCCTCGCCGAGCAGCGCCGCCAGGCTGGGCCAGCCCGGGCCGCGCTCCCCCCTGGCGCAGCGGAGAGCGGGCGCCACCGACAGCACCCCGTCACGACGGTCCAGCACGGACACCGACTCGACGGTGCGGCCCGATGGCGCCCGCCGCACGTGCACCACCGCCTGCACGGCGCTGGCGAACTGGGCGTGGACCGCCGCCCGCGAGAGACCGGCGAGGGCGCCGAGCGCCTCGAAGCGCGCCACGACGTCCTCGGGGCTGTTGGCGTGGACCGTGCCGCAGCCGCCCTCGTGGCCCGTGTTCAGGGCGGCCAGCAGCTCCCGGACCTCCGCTCCCCGGACCTCGCCCACGACCAGCCGGTCCGGTCGCATGCGCAGGGCCTGGCGGACCAGGTCGACGAGCGTGACCTCCCCACGCCCCTCGACGTTGGCGGCCCGACCCTGCAGTCGCACGACGTGCGGGTGGTCCACCGCGAGCTCGCGGACGTCCTCCACCAGGACGACCCGCTCGTGGGCCGGCACCTCGGCGAGCAGGCCGCCGAGAAGCGTGGTCTTGCCGGTGCCGGTGCCGCCGGTGACCAGGAGGGAGACCCGTCGCTCCACGAGGCGCCGCAGCAGCAGGCCGGTCTCGGCGGAGAACATGCCGGTCGCCTGCAGACCGGCGAGCCGCGAGCCGGCCTGCCGCGGGACCCGGAGGCTGACGTGGGCGCCCTGGTCGACGAGCGGGGGGAGCACTGCGTGCAGCCGCACCCCGCCCGACAGCAGGCCATCGACCCAGGGCTGGCTCTCGTCGAGCCGGCGCCCGGCCTGCCCCGCGAGTCGTACCGCAAGCCGGCGGGTCGACTCCGAGCCGAGGCCCGTGACAGCGACCTGCTCGAGGCCTCGGCCCCGGTCGACCCACACCGAGCCGTCGCCGTTGACGAGGATGTCGGTCACCTCGGCGTCGGCGAGGAAGGGCTCGAGGGGCCCGGCGCCCAGCAGGTCAGCGGCGAGCTCGGACCTGACCTGGTCGACCCCCGCCTGACCGAGCCGCGCGGCCTCGCCCTGCACGAGCTCGCCGAGACCTGCCGCGTCGGGAGGCTGACCGCGCAGGATGCGGTCGCGGATGCCCGCGTCGATCCTCATGGGGCGACGACACGGCGGCGTCCGGGCGCACCCGCGGTCTGGCCCTCCGTCGCGCTGACGTGCCAGGCGAGGTCGAGCAGCAGCCGCTCGCACAGCAGGGACAGGCGGGAGCGAGGCTGCTCGCCGGGCGGCCGGCCCCTCTCTGCGTCGGCGCAGACGCGATGGTCCTCGGGCCAGTTGCCGACCAGCGGCAGGTCGAGGTGGGCCGCGAGGACGTCGGACAGCTCGGACGACCGCCCACCGGCGCGCACCACCAGCCAGAGGTCGGCGCAGTGGCGCATGGCCCGCGTGACCACTGCCGTGGTGTCGGCGAGGTGGCGGGCCCTGACCCCGGCGAGCACCACGACTGCGTCGCACAGCGGCAGGGACTGCTCGGTCGCACTGTGGGGCGGGAGGTCCACGACCACGAGGTCGGCCTCGGCCCGCAGGGACGCGAGCACACCGGACACCAGGGAGGGGTCGGGCGGCCCGGCTCCCGGGGGCCCGACAGCCAGGACGCGGGCGCCTGCCACCGCGGGAAGCTCAGCCAGGAGGGCTTGGCCGTCGATGACGCCACGGGCCTGGACGAGGTCGCCCCACCTGAGCCCCGGCAGATGCTCGGCACAGGCGGTCACGTCGAGGCCGCCCCCGGCCAGGTCGGCGTCGACCGCGACTGCCGAGGCACCTCGGCGCGCCGCGACCAGCGCCAGCGCAACGGTCAGCGTGGAGGCACCGAGCCCCCCGGAGCTGCCGAGGACGCCGACGACGACAGGTGATGGCTGGTCTGGCATGACCCCACCGTTGTCGGTGGCCTCCGCTGCGCGCGAGGAGCAGGTCGGGTGCTGTGGACGGTGGGACGCCCGGTGAGTGGCTGTGGAGACGCCGGCCGGGCACGAGTCCGGAGTCGGGGCGGGGGTTCGCACAGCTGGCCACGACGCCCGTCGGAGCCAGGAGCGGAGAAAAGGGGACGGCCCCGGTCGGGGGGACAACCGGGGCCGTCGACGCGCCGAGCTCCGGGGGGGAGGAGCTGGTGCGCCGGCTCGCTCGACCCCAAGGGGGAGCGAGCACTGCAATGGTGGCCCCTCAACCCTTCGATCGCAACTCCGTGAGCCGAGTTTCCGCAGATTTGTCCGGCGGCCGCGAGCACGGACACCCGTCAACACCCTCCAAAACGGACAAATGCGTGCACCGACGCCGCGCACCGGGCCACCCGACCCGGAGACGAGAGATGGCACCCCGCGGACGGGGTGCCATCGACCGTGAGTCGACCCGGGTTACCAGGCGTGCACATTCATATGTCGCATCGGGACAAGCCCGCCACGATCGGTCCATCAGTGGACTGCCCGCGCGTGGGTGCCCGGCTGGCTCACGGTGGTCGTCGGACTCTCGTCAGTCGACTCGACACCTTCCTACCCCAGCCGCCGGCGAAACATAAGGCTTGACTTTCACCGCCACCGCCGCGTCACGAGACATCCGTGCCGACAGCCGCGGTAGTCAGCTCAGCCGGCCGGCGCGCACCGCGTCGCAGATGTCCTGCCCCTCGGCAGCCCCCGCGACCACTGCCTCACAGCAGTGCGTCAGCCAGAGGGCGACGCCCTCACGGGTGCCCGTGCCGTATGCCGCGAGCGCACCGAGGTAGGCCGGCCCGCCGCCCCTGCCGTGCCCCACCTCGGGGACGACGACCCCGGTGGGGTCGAGGCCGCTGGCCTGGATGACAGCCCGCTCCATGGCGCGGGCAACGGCGCCGTTGCCGCGGACGAAGGGGCGGGCGTGCGCGATCTCCGCGTGCACGACCGCACCGACGACCACCGCCGGGGCGCGGTCCCCGGCGAGGAGGACGTCGACGAGGCCGCGCAGCCTCGCGGTCAGCGCCTCGGGGCCGGGCGCGGGGCCGAGGTCGACGAGCTCGCGGCACTCCTCCCCCTCCTGCCGCGGACGACCGAGCTGGTCCTCCGCGACGAGCCCGGCAGCCGCGGCGACGTGGAGCCGGGCGAGGGCCTGGAGCGGGGCGGTACGCAGCATCGACTGGACGTGCTCCGTCTCGGCGGTGGCCTGCACCACGCCCTGCGCCACCTGCTCCACCGGGTCCGGCCGCTCGGGCCAGGACCTGGCCCCGCGCATGAGGTCGCGGATCACGTCGACGGGCAGGTTCGCGCCCTCGAGTGCGGCGCTCGCCCGGGCGCCGCGGACCCGGGACTCGGCGGCCGCCTCGGGGATGCGGCGGCGCAGGGCCTCGTGCCACCTGAGCCGGGTGCACGCCTCACGGGCCGCCGCGGTCTGCTCGGGCACCCCGGGCAGCTCGGCGAGGGCGTTCAGCGAGGAGAGGGCGTCCGACACAGGCAGCAGCCTAGAGTTCGGCGTGTGTCGGGCAGTTTCCACCTCCCCACCGCCATCGTCGTCGCGGGGGCGCTGCTCCTGCTGCTCGGGCTGGTCCGGCTGCTGCGGCAGGGCAGGCGTGGGGCGCGGGGGTTCGTCTCCGACGTCGACCAGGCGACCCACGCGACGCTGCACACCGCGTCGCTCGCCGCCCGCCACCTCCAGGACGGCCTGACCACCGAGGGGACCGCCCGCGCCGCCAAGCACCTGCGCGCGCTGCTCGGCTCCGCGGCCCTCGCCGTCTGTGACCACACGTCCGTCCTGGCCTGGGACGGCGCCGCGGACCACCACCGGCAGCATGCGCACCAGGACGCCGCCGAGGTCCTCGCGACCGGTCGCACCATCGTGCTCGGCCACGACGCCGTCGGCTGTGGCGACCCGGACTGCCCCGTCAGGACGGCGGTCATCGCCCCGGTGGTGACCGAGGAGCGCGTGGTGGCTGCTGTCGCGGCATACGGGCCCCATGCCTCCGCGGGACTGGCGAGGGCGACCGAGGAGGTGGCGCGCTGGGTGTCCACGCAGGCCGAGCTCGCCGAGCTCGGCCGGGAGCGCACCCGCACCATGGAGGCCGAGCTGCGGGCGCTGCGGGCGCAGATCAGCCCCCACTTCATCTACAACTCGCTCGCCGCGATCGCGTCGTTCGTGCGCACCGACCCCGAGCGCGCCCGCGAGCTGCTGTTGGAGTTCGCCGACTTCACCCGCTACGCGCTGCGGCGTGGCGGCGCCTTCACGACCCTCGCGGAGGAGCTGCGCAACGTCGAGCGCTACCTCGCCCTCGAGCAGGCCCGCTTCGGGGAACGCCTCCGGATCTCGCTGCTCATCGCCCCAGAGGTGCTGCCGGTCACGGTCCCCTACCTCGCCATCCAGCCACTGGTCGAGAACGCCGTGCGCCACGGCATCGCCTCCAAGGAGGGCGGCGGGCAGGTGACCATCCTCGCCACGGACATGGGCGCCGAGGCCGAGATCAGCGTGGAGGACGACGGCATCGGCTCCGACCCCGAGGCGATCCGGCGCGTGCTCGACGGGCAGTCCGGCGCCGACAGCGTCGGGCTCGGCAATGTCGACGCCCGGCTGCGGCAGGTGTACGGCGACGACTGCGGCCTCGTCGTCGAGACGGCGCCGGGGGCGGGCACCCGCGTCAGCTTCCGGGTGCCCAAGTACGCGCCCGGAGTCCACGCCTCGTCGTAGGCTCACCCCCATGGCGAGCGCTGGGCGGGGCCTGCCGCAGGAGCGCCGACCCGGCTCCCCCGACGGCGAGGGAGCGGGCCGGACCGGCCTGCGCGCCCTGGTCGTCGACGACGAGCTGCCGGCCCTCGAGGAGCTCAGCTGGCTGCTGCGCCAGGACGACCGCATCGGCGAGGTGCGCACCGCCGGGAGCGGGGCCGATGCCCTCAAGGCGCTCGAGGCCGGCGAGGTCGACGTCGTCTTCTCCGACATCAACATGCCTGGCCTCGGCGGGATGGACCTCGCCCGGATCATCGCCCGCTTCGCCCGGCGCCCCCAGGTCGTCTTCGTCACCGCCTACGACGAGCACGCCGTCGACGCGTTCGCGGTGGAGGCCACCGACTACGTCATGAAGCCGGTGCGGCCCGACCGGCTGGCGGAGGCCGTCCGCCGGGTCGTCGAGGGCATCGCCAGCGAGGACCCCGCTCGGGCCGCCGGCGCCGTGGAGCCCGAGGACGAGACGATCCCCGTCGAGCTCGGCGGGGTCACGCGGTTCATCAGCCGCAGCCAGATCCGCTACGCGCAGGCCCAGGGCGACTACGCCCGACTCCACACCGACGAGGGGTCCCACCTCGTCCGCATCCCGCTGACGACGCTCGAGGAGCGCTGGGCGGACGCGGGATTCGTCCGGATCCACCGCAGCACGCTCGTGGCCCTGCCCCATGTGCGGGAGGTCCGGATGGAGCACGGTCGCTGCACCGTCGTCCTCGACGGCGCGGAGCTCCAGGTGAGCAGGCGGCACACCCGCGAGCTGCGCGACCGGCTGCTGCGGGCGCCCCGGCCCGCACCCCCGGCCACCGGGCCATGAGCGCCGGGCGCGACCCCGACCCAGCCGAGCGCCCGCCACGGGTCCGGGTCACGAGCTCGCGGCGGCATGCCACGACCCGCCGTGACCCGCAGCCGCTGACGCGCGACCTCGACGAGCAGACCGATCTCGGCGAGGTGTACATGGCCGGCCTGATGAGCGCCCAGCTGCGCCTGGCCCTGCGGGTCCTGGCGTTCGGCGCGGTGGGTCTCGGCGGCCTGCCCCTGCTCTTCCTGCTCGTGCCGGCGACCCGCACGCTCGACATCGCCAGGATCCCGTTCCCCTGGTTCGTGCTCGGCGTCCTCGTCTACCCCGTGGCCCTGCTCGTCTCCCACTACTACGTCCGCCAGTCCGAGCGGATCGAAGGGGAGTTCAGCCAGGTGGTGTCGGGCTCGTGAGCACGGCGTTCGGGCTGACCGCGATCATCCTGGTGTGCGTCGCCACCCTCGTGGTGGGGGCGTTCGGGCTGCGCCTGTCGCGCACCACCAGCGACTTCTACGTCGCGGGTCGCACCGTCACCCCGATCCGCAACGCCAGCGCCATCGGCGGCGAGTACCTCTCTGCCGCAAGCTTTCTCGGGATCGCCGGGCTGGTCTACACCAGCGGCTTCGACATGCTGTGGTTCCCGGTCGGCTACACGGTCGGCTACGTCGTGCTGCTGGTCCTGGTGGCCGCTCCACTGCGTCGATCGGGCGCCTACACGCTCCCGGACTTCGCCGAGGCGCGGCTGGAGAGCCAGCGCGTCCGGCTCCTCTCCTCCGCGCTCGTGGTCGCGATCGGCTGGCTCTACCTGCTGCCGCAGCTGCAGGGTGCGGGTATCGCCCTCCAGCTCGTCACCGGTGCCCCGTCGTGGGTGGGCAGCCTGGTCGTCGTCATCGTGGTCGTGGCCAATGTGGCGGCCGGCGGGATGCGCTCGATCACCCTGGTCCAGGCCATGCAGTACTGGCTCAAGCTCACCGCGATCGCCGTGCCCGGGTTCGTCCTGCTGGCGGTGTGGCTGGGCGACGGTGCCCCCGCCCCCGAGGTCGCCACCACCCCGGGCTCGCACTGGGCGGAGCCGCTCAGCGGCTTCGGCGGCCAGGACCACCCTGCCTATGCGACCTACAGCACGATCCTCGCGCTGGTGCTCGGCACCATGGGCCTGCCGCACGTGCTCGTGCGCTTCTACACCAACCCCGATGGCCGCGCCGCCCGCCGCACCACCCTCACGGTCGTTGCCCTCCTCGGGCTCTTCTACCTCTTCCCGCCGGTCTACGGCGTCCTCGGGCGCGTCTACCTGCCGACCCTGCCCGAGGGCGTGCGGCCCGACTCGATCGTCCTCGCCCTGCCCACTGCGGTGCTGCCCGGCACCGCGGGCCAGCTCCTCTCGGCTGCCCTCGCGGGGGGCGCCTTCGCCGCGTTCCTGTCGACCGCCTCCGGGCTGACGATCTCGGTCGCCGGGGTCATCGACCAGGACCTCCTGCGGGGTCGGCTGCGCCGGATCACCGGGGAGGACGCCACCGTCGTCCAGGGCTTCCGGGTCGCCACCGTCCTCGCCATGGCGGTGCCGTATGCCGCGGCGCGGGTCGTCGAGCCGATCGGGCTCGCGACCACGGTGGGGCTGGCGTTCGCCGTGGCCGCCTCGACGTTCTGCCCGCTCCTCGTCCTCGGCGCGTGGTGGCGCGGCCTGAGCACCGTCGGTGCGGCCGCAGGGCTGGTCTCCGGAGGGTCGCTGGCGGCTGCCGCCGTCATCGTCACCATGGTGGGCGGCCCCCTCGGAGGGTGGCCCGGCGCCCTCCTGGCCCAGCCCGCCGCCTGGACGATCCCGATCGCCTTCGCCGTGACGGTCCTCGTCTCCCTGGCGACCCCGGGCCGCATCCCGAGGCACACCTCGAAGACGATGGTCCGGCTGCACACCCCCGAGGACCTCGAGCTCGACCGCGCGCCCGGCCACCGCTGAGCCGACACCGCCTCTCGGCCCCGGCAAAGGCGCCGACCGCTGGCCGCACGAGGAGGACCGTTCGCCGCAGAGTGAACTGCCGCACACCGAGCCCCGCCCCCGGTCGGCGCGCACGGGCCCGCCGGGCCTACTGCACGGCATACGTGCACGGCACGCTGGCGGCAGCCGCGGGAGCCGCCCGCGAGAAGTCACGGAGGTGCATCGTGAGCAACGTCGCTCGCACCCACAGCGACACCTACCTCGACGTGCAGCAGTCCGAGGAGTTCGCCGACCTGCGAAGCCGGTTCCGCCGCTTCGTGTTCCCCATGACCGGGCTCTTCCTGGCGTGGTACTTCCTCTACGTCCTGCTCGCCGTCTTCGCGCCGGAGTTCATGTCGCAGAAGGTGTTCGGCAACATCAACGTGGGACTGATCCTCGGCCTCGGCCAGTTCGCTTCCACGTTCGTCATCACGATGATCTACGCCCGCTGGGCCGACCGCGAGTTCGACCCGCGGGCCGACGCCCTCCACGACGTGGTTGAGGAGGCCCACTCGTGAACGCGATCGCCCTGCCAGCCGCCACCGACGTCGGCAGCCCCACCCTCAACATCACGATCTTCGGCCTGTTCGTCCTCGGGACGCTGGCCATCGTCATCCGGGCCTCGCGCAACAACCGCAGCGCCTCGGACTTCTACGCCGGCGGCCGTGCGTTCACCGGCCGCCAGAACGGCATCGCCATCGCGGGCGACTACCTCTCGGCCGCATCGTTCCTCGGCATCGCCGGGGCGATCGCCCTCAACGGTTACGACGGCTTCCTCTACTCGATCGGCTTCCTCGTCGCCTGGCTCGTGGCGCTGCTGCTCGTGGCCGAGCTGCTGCGGAACACCGGCAAGTTCACCATGGCGGACGTGCTGAGCTTCCGGCTGCGGCAGCGGCCGGTGCGCATGGCGGCAGCCATCTCCACCCTCGCGGTCTCGTACTTCTACCTGCTGGCCCAGATGGCCGGCGCCGGCGGTCTCGTCTCTCTGCTGCTCGGCATCGAGGACCGTGTCGGCCAATCCGTCATCATCGCCATCGTCGGCGTGATCATGGTGGCGTACGTCCTCATCGGCGGCATGAAGGGCACCACCTGGGTGCAGATCATCAAGGCCGTCCTGCTGATCGCGGGCGCGCTGCTGATGACGGTCTGGGTGCTCGGCCTGTTCGGCTTCAACCTCAGCAACCTCCTCGGTGCCGCGGTGACCGAGTCCGGCAAGGACGTCCTGTCCCCCGGCCTGCAGTACGGCAAGTCGGACATCACCAAGCTCGACTTCATCTCGCTGTCGCTGGCCCTCGTCCTCGGCACCGCCGGCCTGCCGCACGTGCTGATGCGCTTCTACACCGTGCCCTCGTCGAAGGAGGCCCGTCGCTCGGTGGTCTGGGCGATCTGGCTGATCGGCCTGTTCTACCTGTTCACCCTGGTGCTCGGGTACGGCGCCGCAGCCCTGGTGGGCCCGGAGGCGATCAAGGCGGCACCCGGCAAGGCCAACTCGGCCGCGCCGCTGCTGGCCTTCGAGCTCGGCGGCGAGATCCTGCTCGGCCTCATCTCCGCCGTGGCCTTCGCGACGATCCTCGCGGTGGTGGCCGGCCTGACGATCACGGCGAGCGCCAGCCTGAGCCACGACATCTACAACTCGGTGATCAAGCGGGGCACGGCCACGCAGGAGCAGGAGGTGCGGGTCGCCCGCATCGCCGCGGCGGTCGGCGGCGCCCTGGCGATCATCGGCGGCATCTTCGCCAACGGCCAGAACATCGCCTTCCTCGTGGCCCTCGCCTTCGCCATCGCGGCGAGCGCGAACCTGCCGACGATCCTCTACTCGCTGTTCTGGAAGAGGTTCACCACCCGCGGGGCCCTGTGGAGCATCTACGGCGGTCTGGTCTCGGCGCTGACGCTGATCATCTTCAGCCCCGTGGTCTCCGGCAAGCCGGTCGACCCGGCCACGGGCAAGTCGCTGTCGATGCTCCAGAACGTCGACTTCCACTGGTTCCCGCTCGACAACCCGGGCATCATCTCGATCCCGCTCGCCTTCTTCCTCGGCTGGCTCGGCACGGTCACCAGCCGCGAGGAGTCGAGCCCGATGAAGTACGCGGAGATGGAGGTCCGCAGCCTCACCGGCCACGGCGCGGAGAAGGCCGTCTCGCACTAGGCCGCCCGCGCCCGCACAGACCACGGTGCCGTGTCCCCGCGCAGGGGCACGGCACCGTGCCGTGTGCCGCGCGACCGCCGCGGTGTGCCGTGAGGCACCACCTGGCCCCGCGGCACACCCGCACGAGACCTTCGGGGCCTGTCAACGACGCACGCGCCCGAGGCGTCTGGGAGGTGTCCGAAGGAGGACGCCATGACACCCACCCAGTCCGCGGTCATCCGACCGCTCCTCGTGGCCCTGGTGGCGGGCACCATCCCGCTCGCCGCCTCGACCTCCACCGCCGCCGCAGCGCCGTACTGCGGCATTCACTGGGGCTCGCTCGCCAAGAGCACGGGCACGCTGCTGCCCGGCCCCATCACCAACGTGCGCACGGGCCGACACGCCTGCTACGACCGGCTGGTCGTCGACCTCAGGGGCACGGCACCCGGCTACACCGTGAAGTACGTCAACACCTTCACCGGCCAGGCCTCGGGGCTCCCGATCCCGCTGCGCGGCGGCGCCAAGATCTCCGTCACGGTGATGGCCCCGGCGTACACCCCCACGGGCAGTGCGAGCTTCGTGCCGACGAACCCTGCCGAGGTCGTCGACGTGGCCGGCTACTCCACGTTCCGGCAGGTCCGATGGGACAGCAGCTTCGAGGGCTACACGCAGCTCGGCCTCGGCGTGCGCGCCCGCCTGCCGTTCCGGGTCTTCAGGCTGCAGGACGCGTCCACCAGCCGGCTCGTCATCGACGTGGCGCACCGCTGGTGACCCCCGGGCGCTGACGTCGGCCGCTGGCCCGGCACCCGGCTGCCGTTCGGCGCGCCAGCAGCCCACCCGTCGATCACGGGCGCCCGGCAGTTGTCTGCGGGCCGCGGACACGGTTGGCTGGGATGACCACCGCGGCCACGACGACGTGGCTGCCGACGCCGCGCCCAGGAGGAAACCCGTGTCCGAGGAGACCCTGTCGACCGTGCTGCAGCAGGACCACTCGTTCGAGCCCACCGAGGAGTTCGCCGCCGCCGCGAACGGCACGGCAGAGCTGTATGCCGCCGCCGAGGCCGACCACGAGGGCTTCTGGGCCGAGCAGGCCCGCAGGTACGTCACGTGGAGCAAGGACTTCGACACCACGCTCGACTGGAGCGGCGCCCCCTTCGCGAAGTGGTTCGTGGGCGGCGAGCTCAACGCGGCCTACAACTGCCTGGACCGCCACGTCGAGGCCGGCAACGGCGACCGCGTCGCCATCCACTTCGAGGGCGAGCCCGGCGACACCCGCACCATCACCTACGCCGACCTGCACCGGGAGGTGCAGCGGGCCGCGAACGCCCTCGAGGGGCTCGGCGTGACACAGGGAGACCGCGTCGCGATCTACATGCCGATGATCCCAGAGACCATCGTGGCGATGCTGGCGTGCGCGCGGGTCGGCGCCCCGCACTCGGTGGTGTTCGGCGGCTTCTCGTCCGAGGCGCTGCACACCCGGATCGACGACGCCGACGCCAAGGTGGTCATCACCTCCGACGGCGGCTACCGGCGTGGCGCCCCGTCCGCCCTC
>NZ_DATBMI010000095.1:0-9932 GCF_036554925.1 Pedococcus sp. | reverse complement strand
CTCCCAGCCGCAGCAGCCAGGCCCCTACGGACAGCCCCAGGGCCCGTATGCCGCCGGGCAGCAGCCCGCGCGGCCGGCGCCGGGGGCGGGCCAGGGCTACCCGTACGGGCAGCAGCCCGGGTACGGCCAGCAGGGCTACGGCCAGGCCCAGCCGTACGGTTACGGGCAGTCGCCGTACGCGCCGGCGCGCAGGACGAACGGCTCGGCGATCGCACTGCTGATCGTGTCCGGCGTGTCGACGCTGTTCGGCTGCATCTTCGCCATCCCGGCCGTGATCCTCGCGATCCTGGCCCTGGACAAGCAGGACGACTCGCCTTCCGACTCGGCACGCCTCGCCCGGTGGGGCTGGATCGCGTACGCCATCGCGGTCGCGCTGGTCGTCGTCGGCGGGATCATCGCCATCGCGGTCATCGCCAGCACCTCCTCCGTGAGCGGGTACTGACCGCGTGACCGATGGCCCCCTGATCGTCCAGAGCGACAAGACGCTCCTGCTCGAGGTCGGCCACCCGCGCGCGGAGGAGGCGCGCAGGGCGATCGCGCCCTTCGCGGAGCTCGAGCGCGCGCCCGAGCACATGCACACCTACCGCGTGACGCCGTTGGGGCTCTGGAACGCTCGCGCGGCCGGTCACGACGCCGAGCAGGTCGTGGACGCCCTGATCACCCACAGCCGCTACCCGGTCCCCCACGCGCTGCTCGTCGACATCGCGGACACCATGGACCGCTATGGCCGGCTGACCCTCGAGAAGGACGCCGAGCACGGTCTGGTCCTGCGCACCACGGACCGTCCCGTGCTCGAGGAGGTGCTGCGGCACAAGAAGATCAAGCCACTGGTGGGAGTGCGGATCGACCCCGACCGAGTCGCGGTGCACCCCTCGGAGCGGGGCCACCTCAAGCAGGAGCTGCTCAAGGTCGGCTGGCCCGCCGAGGACGAGGCCGGCTACGTCGACGGTGAGGCCCACCGCATCGACCTCGCCGAGGACGGCTGGTCGCTGCGGCCGTACCAGCAGCACGCCGTCGAGGGCTTCTGGCACGGCGGGTCCGGGGTCGTCGTCCTGCCGTGCGGCGCCGGCAAGACGCTCGTGGGCGCGGGCGCCATGGCACAGGCGAAGGCCACCACGCTGATCCTGGTCACCAACACCGTCTCGGCCCGGCAGTGGCGCGACGAGCTGCTGCGGCGGACCACCCTGACCGAGGACGAGATCGGCGAGTACTCCGGCGCCCGCAAGGAGATCCGCCCGGTCACCATCGCGACCTACCAGGTGCTGACCACGAAGCGGAAGGGTGCGTACACCCACCTCGACCTGCTCGACGCGCGTGACTGGGGCCTGATCGTCTACGACGAGGTGCACCTGCTTCCCGCACCGATCTTCCGCATGACCGCCGACCTCCAGGCCCGCCGCCGGCTCGGCCTGACCGCGACCCTGGTGCGGGAGGACGGACGCGAGGCGGATGTCTTCTCCCTCATCGGCCCGAAGCGGTTCGACGCCCCCTGGAAGGACATCGAGGCCCAGGGGTACATCGCGCCGGCCGACTGCGTCGAGGTGCGCGTGACGCTGCCCGACTCCGAGCGGCTGGCCTACGCCACGGCCGAGCCGGAGGACCGCTACCGGCTGGCCTCGTGCACTCCCGCCAAGAACCAGGTGATCGAGCGGATCGTGGGACGCCACCAGGGCGAGCCGACGCTGGTCATCGGCCAGTACCTCGACCAGCTCGACGAGCTGGCCGGGCGCCTCGGGGCCGAGGTCATCACGGGCCAGACGTCGGTGGCCGAGCGGCAGAAGCTGTTCCAGGCGTTCCGCACCGGGGAGCTCGACCTGCTCGTGGTCTCGAAGGTCGCCAACTTCTCGATCGACCTGCCCGAGGCGAGTGTCGCGATCCAGGTGTCGGGCACCTTCGGGTCGCGCCAGGAGGAGGCCCAGCGGCTCGGCCGGGTGCTGCGGCCCAAGGGCGACGGGCGGACGGCGCACTTCTACACCGTCGTGTCGCGGGACACCGTCGACGCGGAGTTCGCCGCCCACCGTCAGCGGTTCCTCGCCGAGCAGGGCTACGCCTACCGCATCCTGGACGCCGACGACCTGCCGTAGGCCCGTCTCTGCGGATGGGCGCCGTCAGCAGACCGTGGACCGGGTCGGCCACCCGTCCGGGGCGGGTCGCTCAGGCCAGCGAGAGGAAGAGCTTCTCGAGCTTCTCCTTGTCGAGCGAGGCCTCGTCGCCGGCGATGATGCACTGCTGCAGGTTGGTCGCGATGATGGCAAAGCCCGCCTTGTCGAGGGCCCGCGAGACCGCAGCGAGCTGGGTGACGACGTCGGTGCACTCGCGGCCCTCCTCGATCATCCGGATCACCCCACCGAGCTGTCCCTGCGCCCGGCGGAGCCGGTTCAGGGCGGCGGTGAGGGTGTCGGGGTCGACGTTCATGGGCTCTCCTTCATGGGGCGCACCCATTAAACCCCGCAGGGGTGGGAGCGATTCCCCCGGCCGGCGCCGGGCGGTTCAGGCGTCTGTCAGCAAACTCCCAGACTCGGGCGCGAGACTGGGAGCGTGACCACCCAGCCCGAGGCCCGCCTCCTCGTCGTCGAGGACGAGCCCAACATCCGCGAGCTCCTCGCCACCTCACTGCGCTTCGCCGGCTTCGAGGTGCAGGTCGCCGGCGACGGGGGGACCGCGATCCGCCTCGCGTCGGAGCAGCAGCCCGACCTCGTGGTGCTCGACGTCATGCTGCCCGACCTCGACGGTTTCACCGTCACCCGCCGGCTGCGTGAGTCCGGGCGGCACCTTCCCATCGTCTTCGTGACCGCCCGCGACTCGCTCGACGACAAGATCACCGGCCTCACGGTCGGCGGCGACGACTACGTCACCAAGCCGTTCAGCCTCGAGGAGGTCGTGGCCAGGATCCGCGCCGTGCTGCGCCGCACCCGCGGGGAGCTCGACGACAGCGCAGCCCTGCGCTTCGAGGACCTCGAGCTCGACGAGGACTCCCACGAGGTGCGCCGCGCGGGCCGGGTCATCGACGTCTCCCCCACCGAGTTCAAGCTGCTCCGCTACCTGATGCTCAACCCCAACCGCGTGCTCTCGAAGGCGCAGATCCTCGACCACGTGTGGGACTACGACTTCCGCGGCGAGTCAGGGATCGTCGAGTCCTACATCTCGTACCTGCGCCGCAAGGTCGACACCGAGGGCCTGCCGCCGCTGATCCACACCAAGCGCGGGGTCGGTTACGTCCTGCGCCGGCCGCCCGAGACGCCCTGAGATGACGGCGACCCAGCAGCAGCCCACACCGCAGGCAGGCCCCCCGACGACGGGGCGCCCGCGCGCCGAGGGCTCGCTCGAGGGAGTGACCCGCAGGCTCGAGGCCCTGCCCCTGAGGGTGCGCCTCGTCGCCGTCCTGATGGTGCTCCTCTTCCTGGCCCTGACCCTCACCGCCGGCGCCACGGCATACCTCATGCGCCGGCAGCTGACAGCGGCCATCGACGACGACCTCAAGGTCGCCGCCCGGCCGGTGGCGACCCAGGCCCTGCGGCAGCTGCCGCGCATGCAGGGCCAAGGTGGCATCCCCACCGGGTACGCCTTCGTCCTGCTCCCCGTCGACGGCTCCGACCCGATCCCGCTCAACCCCACGGGCGAGACGATGCACCCGGCCGTGCCGCCCCTGCCCCTCGACGACCGACGGGTCCGTGAGGGCGAGCCCTTCACGATCGGATCGACAGACGGCCCGATGCGCTGGCGTGCCATCGCGGGCCGGCTCTCCGACCGCTCCGCGACGTTCGTCGTGGCCGTGCCGCTGCGCAACGTCGAGCGCAACGTGCGACGGGTCGTGGTGTTCGAGCTGCTCGTCGGCCTCGCCGTCATCTCGGCGGTGGGGGTGATCGGCTGGTATGCCGTGCGGCGGGCCTTCCGCCCGCTCACCGAGATCGAGGACACCGCCGCGGCCATCGCTGCCGGTGACCTCACTCGACGCATCCCGACCCGGCCGGCCGAGGACGAGGTGACGTCGCTGTCGAGGTCGCTGAACGCCATGCTCGCCCAGATCGAGCAGTCGTTCGCGGCCCGCGAGGCCTCCGAGCAGCGGATGCGCCAGTTCGTCGCGGACGCCTCGCACGAGCTGCGCACCCCGCTCGCCACCGTCCGTGGCTATGCCGAGCTGTACCGGCAGGGCGCGGTGCGCGAGCCCGCCGAGGTGGGCAGCGCCATGGGCCGCATCGAGAGCGAGGCCAGCCGGATGAGCGGGCTGGTCGAGGACCTCCTCGTCCTGGCCCGGCTCGACAGCCGGCGACCGATGAGGATCGCCGACGTCGACCTCACCGTGCTCGCCGCCGACGCGGCGCAGGACGCCCGTGCGGTCGAGCCCCAGCGGCGCATCACCCTCACCGGCATCGGCGGCGAGGTCGCGCCCACGGTGGTGCCCGGCGACGAGGCGAAGCTGCGCCAGGTGCTCGCCAACCTGGTGGGCAACGCCCTCGGCCACACCCCGGCCGGCACTCCCGTCGAGATCGCCGTCGGCGCGCGCCCCGCCGAGGGCGTGGCCGTCGTCGAGGTGCGCGACCACGGTCCGGGGATCGACCCCTCCGAGGTGCGCCGCGTCTTCGAGCGCTTCTACCGCTCCGACCCCTCCCGGGCCCGCGGCTCCGGCGGCGGCAACGGCCTCGGCCTGGCGATCGTCGCCGCGATCGTGGCCGCCCACAGCGGCAGGGTGGGGGTCGCCGAGACCCCCGGTGGTGGCGCGACGTTCATCGTGGAGCTGCCCACAGCGAGTTCTCAGGAAGCATCCAGAGTGCTCTGACCTTGCCGGGGTTGACTGGTGTCAACGCCAACCAAGGAGTGCACCGACCATGTCCCAGACCCACCACCACGACGCGATGACCGCTGCTGGCAGTGGCGACCCGGAGCGCACCGCCGAGATCCCCGCGCAGGCGACGCGACCGGTCTGGTTCGGCCAGCCAGACGCTCCCTCCGGCCAGCCCACCCCCACCGGCTACCCGGCACCGTCGGGCTACCCCGCCCCGGGCCACTCCGGCTACCCGGCTCCGGGCCAGCCCGGCTACCCGGCCTATGGCAGCCACCCCCAGTCCCCGGCTGGGCCGCTTCCCCCCGCGCCTCCGCGGGGAGGGGCAGAGCCTGCCCAGCCGGCCAGGTCCCGTCGGTGGACGGAGCTGACCGCCGTGGCGGTGCTGGCCGCCCTGCTCGCCAGCGGCGGCACGTACGCCGCGACGCAGCTGGGGCAGGAGGCCCCGTCCTCCTCGGTGGGCTCCTCCTCCACCCTGGGCCGCGCGACCGACGCCGGCCCGGTGCAGCAGGCGGACGCGAGCAACCCGAACTGGACGGCCACGTCGGCCGCGGTCTCGCCCAGCGTCGTCGCCATCACGGTGTCCGGCGCGGGTGGCAGCGGCCAGGGTTCGGGGGTCGTGATCGACGACCGCGGCCACGTGCTGACGAACAACCACGTCATCAGCGGCGCCGGCGGTCAGACCGAGATCACGGTGACCCTCAACGACGGACGCGCCTTCAAGGCAACCGTGGCGGGGACCGACCCGAGCACCGACCTGGCCGTGCTGACCCTCGAGAACCCCCCGGAGGACCTGCAGCCCGTCGCCCTCGGTGACTCCGACGCCCTCAAGGTCGGCGACCCGGTCATGGCCGTCGGCAACCCGCTGGGCCTCGCCGGCACCGTCACGACGGGCATCGTCAGCGCGCTCAACCGTCCGGTGACCACCAGCGGCGAGAGCCAGAGCGGCCAGTCGCAGGCGGAGCCCGTCGTGACGAACGCGATCCAGACCTCGGCCGCGATCAACCCCGGCAACAGCGGTGGCGCCCTCGTCAACGCCAGCGGCCAGCTCGTCGGCATCAACTCCTCGATCGCCACCCTCGGGTCGTCCCAGGGCAGCCAGGGCGGCAGCATCGGCATCGGCTTCGCCATCCCGGTCAACGAGGCGAAGTCGATCGCGAGCCAGCTCATCGACAAGGGCAGCGCCCAGCACGCCTTCCTGGGCGTCACCTCCGAGGACGGCACCGCCGCCGACGGCAAGGCCAGCCGTGCGGGGGCGACCATCCGCGAGGTCTCGCCCGGCACCCCCGCCGCCGAGGCCGGGCTCCGCTCCGGCGACACCGTCATCGCCGTCGACGGCGACCTGGTGGACTCCAGCCTGTCGCTGGTGGCGCACATCCGGGAGCGCTCCGTCGGCGACAAGGTCAAGCTCACCGTCCTGCGCGACGGTGAGCGGGTCGAGCTCACGGCATCCCTCGCCGCCCGCCCCAGCGGCAGCCAGTAGCTCCCCGCACTGAGGCAGCGTGGCCCCCTGTGGCAGGGGCCACGCTGTCTCGGCGTCTCCGCCAAACCATTGGCGTCCGGCGTCGTCGAGGTGGCAGGGTAGGTCCTTGTGTCTGGCGCAGGTGAGCTCAAGCGGGAGCAGGACTACCTCCTCGGAGCGCGAGCCGCCCTGGCCCGGATGCGTGAGCAGACCCTGTCGCTGAAGGTGCAGGCCCACGACCCGATCTCGGCCGAGCACCTCGCCCGGACCCTGCACCTTCGGGCAGCCTCCCTCCAGGACGACCCGACGACCACCCTCTTCTTCGGACGGGTCGACACCGACGCCGACGAGCGGTGGTACATCGGGCGCCGCCACGTCGCCGACGACCACGGCGACCCGCTCGTCATCGACTGGCGGGCCGGGATGTCGACCGCCTTCTACCGCGCGTCGAGGACCGAGCCGATGGGGGTGGTGCTGCGGCGCCGCTTCGGGCTCGACCGCGGGACGATCACGGCCTACGAGGACGAGCACCTCCAGGACCGCGCCGAGCACGACGTGCGCAGCCGGATCCTCGCGGAGGAGATCGAGCGGCCGCGCGTCGGGCCGATGCGCGACATCGTCGCCACGATCCAGCCCGAGCAGGACGAGATCGTCCGGGCCGGGGCGGAGCAGACCATCTGCGTCCAGGGCGCGCCCGGCACGGGCAAGACCGCCGTGGGGCTGCACCGCGCCGCGTGGCTCCTCTACGCCTTCCGGGACCGGCTCTCGCGCTCGGGGGTCCTGGTGATCGGGCCCAACCGCGCGTTCCTCGAGCACATCGGCGCCGTGCTGCCTGCGCTGGGCGAGGTGGCGGTCGGCCACACCACCATCGAGGAGCTCGTCGCCTCGGTGCCGGTCCGTGCCTCCGACCCCACGGAAGCCGCTGTGCTGAAAGGCGATGCGCGTCTCGCGGAGGTGTTGCGCCGAGCGGTGTGGTCCCAGGTGGGCGAGGCGACGGAGGCGCTGGTCGTGCCCCGCGGTTCGCGGCGCTGGCGGGTCCCGGCCCACGACGTCAACGAGCTCCTCGCCGAGCTGCGCCAGCGGGGAGTCCGCTACGACGCGGCGCGCCAGATGCTGCCGCAGCGCCTCGCGCACGCCGTGTTGCTCCAGATGGAGCGGGCAGGCGACTCCCCCGACGACAGGGTGCAGGACGCCGTCGCCCGGAGCACGGCGGTCAAGAAGTACGCCGCGCAGCTGTGGCCCACCCTCGACGCCCGGGCGGTGCTCCACAGCCTCCTCTCCGACGCCGCAGAGCTGGCGCGCCACAGCGAAGGGCTGCTGAGTGACGAAGAGAGACGAATCCTGCTGTGGGACAAGCCTCCCCGCACCAAGGGCGCCGCTCGGTGGTCCGGCGCCGATGCGGTCCTCCTGGACGAGCTCGCCGACCACCTCCAGCGCACGCCGAGTCTGGGGCACGTCGTCCTCGACGAGGCTCAGGACCTCTCGCCCATGCAGCTGCGGGCCGTCGGCCGGCGGTGCAGCACCGGCGCCGCCACCGTCCTCGGCGACATCGCCCAGGGCACGACCCCGTGGGCAACGGACTCCTGGGAGGAGTCGCTGGCGCACCTGGGGAAACCGGGCAGCCACGTCGAGGTCCTCGACCGCGGGTTCCGCGTGCCCGCCAGCGTGATCGAGTATGCCGCCCGCCTGCTGCCGCGGATGGCCGCCGGGCTCGGAGCGCCGGTGTCGGTGCGCGAGAACCCTGGCCGCCTCGACGTCATGGCGACAGGAGCCGACGAGGTGCTGCGGCAGGTCGTGGCGACCGTCGCCGCGGAGACGCTCGAGCCGGGGTCGATCGGCGTGATCGCGCCCGACGCGATGGTGCAGGGTGTCTCCGAGGCGTTGCGGGACAACGGGATCGACCACGGCGTGCTCGGGGCCGACCATGGCGACATCGACCATCAGGTCGACGTGGTGCCGGCCACGGTCGCCAAGGGCCTGGAGTTCGACCGGGTGGTCGTGGTCGAGCCGGCCGCGATCGCCGACGCCGAGCCGGACGAACGCACCGGCCTGCGCCGCCTGTACGTCGTCCTGACCCGGGCCGTCTCGGCGCTGACGGTCGTGCACAGCCAGCCCCTGCCGGCCGAGCTCCACCACGAGCCGGCCGCGGTCTGACAGACTGCCCGCGTGCCCGCCCTGCTGACCTGGTGGCGGCTCGACCTCGGCGAGCTCGCCCCGGACGCGCACGCCGACGCGGTCGATGCCGTCGCGTCCGACCTCCGGCGGCGCCTCGCTGAGGAGCACCGGCGTTACCACACGGACCGCCACCTGCTCGAGATGGTGCTGGCGCTCGACGAGCTGGAGGAGGAGGGCGAGATCGGCCACCGGGACGGCGCGGTCGCCAGGGTCGCCGCATGGTTCCACGATGCGGTCTACCTGCCGCAGAGCCCGCCCGGCGCGAACGAGGCGGACAGCGCCGACCTCGCCGTCCGCGCGCTGCACTCGCTCGGGGTGGGCGAGGACGACGTGTCCGCGATTCGTCAGCTCGTGCTCGCCACGGAGGAGCACCGGGTCCCCGACGCGCCGGGACTGGCTGCGGCCTTCCACGACGCGGACCTGTGGATCCTCTCGGCACCGGACGACCGCTTCGACGAGTACTGCGCGCAGGTGCGGGACGAGTACGCGGCGGTCCCCGACCAGGCGTACGCGACCGGTCGCACGGCCGTGCTCGAGCCCTTCCTGCGCCGCGACCACGTCTACGCCACGCGCTACGCGCGGCGGGCCTGGGGCGAGCGGGCGAGGCTCAACCTGGGCCGTGAGCTCTCCCGCCTGGCGGCGTGAGCAGCGCCTCGGCCAGGGGCCACCAGAACGCCTCGCCACAGAGCGCCTCGAACTCCGCCAGCCCGACCCAGCGGTGGTCGACGACGTCCGCCCCCGTGGCCGAGAGCGCCGGACGCACCGTGGGGACCTGGGCGCGGAACACCTGGAGGCAGCCACCCTCCCGGGGCCACCTGCCCGGCGTCAGCGGCCGGAACCGCTCATAGCCGCCCGGCACCAGGCCTGTCTCGTCGAGGAGCAGCCCGGTCTCCTCGAGCACCTCGCGCACGACCGTCTCGCGGACCCGCTCCCCCGGCTCTCGGAAGCCGCCCGGTGAGGCCCACTCCTCGCGCCGCGGGCTGTAGACGAGCGCGAAGCTTCCCTCGGCGTCCTCGAGCATGACGAGGGCGGCGAACACGTCGGCGTCCGGGGCCGGCTCGCTGGACAGCACCAGGTCGACGGCGGCGCGGCTCCCGTCGGCGAGGACGACCTCGGGGATCGTGGCGAGGACCCGCGGGCCGCTCATGCCCTGCGGCCGTGCCCGTGGCGGGGGTGGCTGAAGAACTCGGGCAGGAGCACCCACCAGTGCCGCACTGCCAGACGGTCGGCGGCCTCGTCGAGCGCGATCCAGTGTCCCCCGCCGAAGGGCCGGGCCTCGTCGACCTCCCTGGCGTACACCGCGAAGCAGGCGCGCGGCGCCGGCCACGGGTAGGACTCGTCGGCCGCCGGCACCGTGTTGCGCACGTAGCCCACGAGCTCGGCCTCCCCCTCGTCCCCGACGACCTCCCGCTGCAGCTCGGCCATGGCCTTCTCCGCCGTCGCGTCGCCGACCGCACGGCTCGGCAGGTCGAGCCCCCCGTCGTGGCGCGTCACGACGAGGACCGATCCCGCCGT
>NZ_DATBMI010000239.1:0-38557 GCF_036554925.1 Pedococcus sp. | reverse complement strand
GAGGCGCAGGGCCTGGCCTGGGCCCCGACGCTGTCCAACGACGTGCAGGCCGTGCTCGCGCTCGACAAGGTCTGCTTCCAGGGCCAGGAGGTCGCCTTCGTCGTCGCCGACGACCACTACGCCGCCCGCGACGCGCTCGAGCTGATCGACGTCGAGTACGAGGAGCTGCCGGTCGTCATCGACGCGCGCCGCGCCCTCGATCCCGGTACCGCCGTCATCCGCGACGACAAGGAGGGCAGGACCGACAACCACATCTTCGACTGGGAGGCCGGCGACAAGGCCAGCACCGACGACGTCTTCGCCAGGGCCGACGTGGTGGTGAAGCAGGACATGCTCTACCCGCGCTCGCACCCGGCGCCGATGGAGACGTGCGGCACGATCGCGAGCATGGACAAGGTGACGGGACGGCTCACCGTCTGGTCGACGAACCAGGCCCCCCACGCCCACCGCACCGTCTACGCGCTGGTCGCAGGGATCCCGGAGCACAACATCCAGATCATCTCGCCCGACATCGGTGGAGGCTTCGGCAACAAGGTGGGGATCTACCCCGGCTACGTGCTGGCCGTGGTCGGCTCGATCGTCACCGGGAAGCCGGTCAAGTGGGTCGAGGACCGCAGCGAGAACCTCATGTCGACCTCCTTCGCCCGCGACTACCACATGAAGGGTGAGATCGCGGCGACTCGCGACGGCAGGATCACCGGGCTGCGGGTCGACGTGCTCGCCGACCACGGGGCCTTCAACGGCACCGCGCAGCCGACGAAGTTCCCGGCCGGGTTCTTCCACATCTTCACCGGCAGCTACGACCTCGAGGCCGCCCACTGCAAGGTCTCGGGGGTCTACACCAACAAGGCGCCCGGCGGTGTGGCCTACGCCTGCTCGTTCCGGATCACCGAGGCCGTCTACCTCGTCGAGCGCATGGTCGACGTGCTCGCCGACGAGCTCGGCATCGACCCTGCTGAGCTGCGGATGCGGAACCTCCTGCGCCCAGAGCAGTTCCCGTACACGACGATGACCGGCTGGGAGTACGACTCCGGCGACTACCCCCGCGCCCTCCGCAAGGCCATGGAGATCGCCGGCTACGAGGACCTGCGCCGTGAGCAGGCGGAGAAGCGCGGGCGCGGCGAGCTCATGGGCATCGGCGTGAGCTTCTTCACCGAGGGCGTGGGTGCCGGCCCGCGCAAGCACATGGACATCCTGGGGCTGGGTATGGCGGACGGCTGCGAGCTGCGGGTGCACCCCACGGGCAAGGCCCAGCTGCGGCTGTCGGTGCAGACCCAGGGCCAGGGGCACGAGACGACGTTCGCGCAGATCGTGGCGCACGAGCTCGGCATCCCGCCCGAGGACGTCGACGTCATCCACGGCGACACCAGCAACACCCCCTTCGGCCTGGGAACGTACGGCTCGCGTTCCACTCCGGTCTCCGGCGCCGCCGCCGCCGTCGTCTCCCAACGCATCCGCGACAAGGCGCGGGTCATCACCGCAGCCGCCCTGGAGTGCAGTCCCGCAGACCTCGAGTGGGAGCTCGGGCGCTGGTACGTCAAGGGCGACCCGAGCCAGGGCAGGACGATCCAGGAGGTGGCCATGCTGTCCCACGGGACCCTCGAGCTGCCCGAGGGCGTCGAGGGCCACCTGGACGCGTCGGTGGTCTACGACCCGCCCAACCTCACGTACCCGTTCGGCGCCTACATCGCCGTCGTCGACGTCGACGCCGGAACGGGCGAGGTGAAGGTGCGCCGGTTCATCGCCGTGGACGACTGCGGCCCGCGGATCAACCCCATGATCGTCGAGGGCCAGATCCACGGCGGCCTCGCCGACGGTGTCGGCATGGCACTGATGCAGGTCATCGCGTTCGACGAGGACGGCAACTGCACCGGCAGCTCGTTCATGGACTACCTGCTGCCGACGTCCCTGGAGTGCCCCAGCTGGGAGCTCGGCGAGACGGTGACGCCCTCGCCCCACCACCCGCTCGGCTGCAAGGGAGTCGGCGAGTCCGCCACGGTGGGGTCGCCTGCAGCGGTGGTGAACGCGGTGGTCGACGCCCTCGAGCCCTTCGGGGTGCGTCACGCCGACATGCCGCTGACCCCTGCCAACGTGTGGATGGCGATGCAGGGCCGACCCGTGCGCACCGACCTGGCAGTCCAGTGAGCCGGCCGGACGTCGAGGCCCGCGCCGTGGCCCTGCGCGCTGAGGGAGTGCCCTTCGTGCACGCCACCGTCGTCCTCGCCGACCGGCCCACCTCCGCCAAGCCGGGGGACGAGGCGCTCGTCTTCGCCGACGGCACCATCGAGGGATTCGTCGGAGGGGCGTGCGCCGAGTCCACGGTCAGGGCCCAGAGCCTGGCCCTGCTCGACTCCGGTGAGCCGCTGCTCCTGCGCATCACGGCGGAGCCGGGTGGGACACCACCCGAGGCGGGACCGTCGGGTGCCTCTGCTCGGCTGTCGGTGCACAACCCCTGCCTCTCGGGAGGCACGCTCGAGATCTTCCTCGAGCCAGTCGTCCCGGCGCCGCTGCTCGTCGTCCACGGCGAAGGACCGATCGCGACGGCGCTGACCCAGCTGGCTGTGGGGCTCGGATACCTGGTGGAGGCGGCACCGACGGCCACCCCCGCTCGCGCCGCCGCCGTGGTGTGCGCCACCCACGGCAGGGACGAGGAGGAGGTGCTCGCTGCCGCGCTCGCCGCCGGGATCGACTACGTGGGCCTCGTCGCCAGCCGCAAGCGGGGCGAGCAGGTCGTCGCCAGCCTTGACGTCGACGAAGCCGCCAGGGCGCGGGTGCACACCCCCGCCGGGCTGGACATCGGGGCCCGGACGCCCCAGGAGGTGGCGCTGTCGATCCTGGCCGAGATCGTGGCTGAACGCCGCCAGATGACCGGTCGTCCGCTGACGGAGGAGCCGGCGGACACCTCACCCGACCCGCGGCCCAGGGTCGAGACCGACCCGGTGTGCGGCATGTCGGTGGTGGCGGTCGAGACCTCCCTGCACCTGGATCATGACGGCACGAGGTACTGGTTCTGCGGGTCCGGCTGCCTGCGGGCGTTCGCCGCCGACCCGGCCGGGTACCTCGCCTCGTGACCGCGCCGGCGGGAACCGCGGCTGGGGGCGAGCCTGGGGACGAGGTCGGGCCGGCCCCGCAGCTCTCGACGCTGCTGCCCGACGTCGCCACGCTGAGAAGGAGGCTGGAGGCGACCGGCTACCTGACCGACGAGGGCCTGGCGACCGCGCTCTTCTGCGCCGCCCGGCTTCCCCAGCCGATCCTGCTCGAGGGTGAGGCCGGCGTCGGCAAGACGCAGGCCGCCAAGTCGCTGGCCGAGCTGCTCGGCACGCCCCTGATCCGCCTGCAGTGCTACGACGGCATCGAGGCCGCCGAAGCGCTCTACGAGTGGAACTACCCGCGCCAGCTCCTGGCCATCCGCCTCGCCGAGGCCTCCGGCACGCATCTGCAGGAGTCGGAGCTGTTCGGCAGCGACTACCTGGTCGAACGTCCCCTGCTCCAGGCGGTGCGGCACACGGGCCCCCTGCCCGCGGTGCTGCTCATCGACGAGGTCGACCGGGCAGACGAGGAGTTCGAGGCGTTTCTCCTCGAGCTGCTGGCGGAGGGGTCGATCACGATCCCGGAGATCGGCACCGTGCGCGCGACGATGCCCCCGTTGGCGGTGCTCACCTCGAACCGCACCCGCGACCTGCACGACGCCCTCAAACGGCGGTGCCTCTACCACTGGATCGACTACCCCGACGTGGCGCGTGCCGCTGCCATCATCCGCAGGCACGTCCCGGGGGCGTCCGAGCCGCTGGCACGGTCGGTGGCCGGTGCCGTGCAGCGGCTGCGCGGCCTGGACCTGCAGAAGCCGCCGGGCGTCGCCGAGGCGATCGACTGGGTGCGCACCCTGCACCTCCTCGGCGCGGACGGCCCGGGTGCGGAGGGGCTCGACGCCGACGTCGCGGCGGGCACCCTCGGCACCGTGCTGAAGTACCGCGAGGACCTCGACGCGGCGGCGGCACGGGGCGGCGCGTGGATCGCCCGCGGTGACTGAGGGCCGGCCGGTGGGCAACGGGTGGCCGAGCACGGCGGTCCAGCCGGGCGGCGACCTTGCCGCCGTCGCCGCCGGGTTCGCCCGGCGGCTGCGGGAGGCGGGGGTGGCAGCGAGTCCGGAGCGGTCGGTGAGGTTCGCCGCCGCCGTCGGCCTGGCGCTGCCGCGCACGCTGACCGAGCTGTACTGGCTGGCCCGCGTCACGCTGGTCGACGACCCCGGCCAGCTCGCGGCGTTCGACCAGGAGTTCCGCAGCCTCTTCGGCAGCCCCGGCCAGGTGACCGACGTCGCCGACCGTCGCGGCGACCTGCGGGCGCCCGAGGTGCCGGCGCAGCGCCGACCCGGAGCCAAGACCCTGCCACACGTGGCCTCGGCGGCAGCTGGTGCAGACCGGCCGTCCCCGGCGCCTGCAGGTCCTCCCCTCGACCAGGGCCGAGAGGGGCCGGACCAGCGGAACGGCAGGCTGAGGATGACCGCCAGCGCCGAGGAACGCCTGCGCCACAAGGACTTCGCGGCCTACACCCCAGATGAGCTGGCTGCCCTGCGTCGGCTCGTGGCAGCGCTGCGGTTCGCCGCCCCCCGCCGCCGCACCCGTCGCACCAGTCGCGCCCCGGCAGGGCGCCGCCTGGACCTGCGGCGGACCCTGCGGCGGGCACGGCGCACGGGCGGCGACCCGGTGCGGCGGGACTACCGTCAGCGACGGCAGCGGCCTCGGCGCATCGTCCTCATCGCGGACGTGTCGGGCTCCATGGAGGCCTACTCCCGGGTCTACCTGGACCTCCTGCAGGGGGCGGTCCGGGGCGCCGGCGCCGAGGCGTTCGTGATGGCCACCCGCCTGACCCGGGTGACCAGGGCGCTGGCCTCGGGAGACCCCGACGAGGCGCTGGTGCGGGCCGCGGAGGCCGCACCGGACTGGTCGGGTGGCACGCGCATCGGGGCCGCGATCAAGGACTTCCTCGATGTCCATGGCCGACGCGGCATGGCCCGCGGCGCCGTGGTGGTGGTCGTCTCCGACGGCTGGGAGGGCGCCGACCCGGCACTGCTGGGAGAGCAGGCGGCACGCCTCGCGCTGCTCGCGCACCGGGTGATCTGGGTCAACCCGCGCTCTGCCGGGGAGGGGTACGAGCCCCTCACGGGGGGCATGGCCGCGGCGCTGCCCCACGTCGACGTGCTGGTCTCCGGCCACTCCCTGGCGGCCCTCGACGAGCTGCTGGACGCGATGCGGAACGCCTGAGGCCCGCCGGTGGCGCTCGGGCGTGGGCCCGCACGAGGACTCGGATGGGACTGGTGGGGCTGGCGGGAAAGTGCTGGCCCGAGGGGCGAGGCGCGGGCATGACCACCCCTCGACCGGCCGGTAGCATGACGCCGTCCTGTGGCACCCGACAGAGCTGGAGCCCTCGCGCGTGAGCACTCCCCACGGCACCCCCCGACTTGCCGCCGTCATCGTCCTCGCCGCCGGCGAGGGCACCCGGATGAAGTCGGCCACCCCGAAGGTCCTGCACCGCATCGCCGGGCGCACCCTCGTCGGCCACGCGATCGCAGCAGCCCGGGAGACCGGGCCGGAGCACCTCGCCGTGGTCGTGCGGCACGAGCGCGACCTCGTGGCGGCGCATGTCGCCGAGGTCGACCCCGACGCGATCATCGCCGACCAGGACGAGGTCAAGGGCACGGGCCGCGCCGCCGAGTGCGCGCTCGAGGTGCTCCCCAAGGAGCTCGAGGGCACCATCCTGGTCACCTACGGCGACGTGCCCCTGCTCTCCGGAGAGACACTGCACCAGCTCGTCGACCACCATGCCGCCAGCGGCAGCGCGGTCACGGTCATCACCGCGAACCTGGCGGACCCCACGGGCTACGGCCGGATCCTGCGCGGCGCCGACGACGCCGTCGAGGGCATCGTCGAGCACAAGGACGCCACCCCCGGGCAGCTCGCCATCACCGAGATCAACTCCGGTATCTACGCGTTCGACGCCGGCGTCCTGCGGGACGCGCTGACCCAGGTCAGCACCGACAACGCGCAGGGCGAGAAGTACCTCACGGACGTGCTGGCCATCGCCCGCACGTCGGGCCGACGGGTCAGCGCCCACCTCATCGACGACCTGTGGCAGACCGAGGGGGTCAACGACCGGGTCCAGCTCGCCCGCCTGGGCAAGGAGCTCAACCGCCGGATCACCGAGAGGTGGATGCGCGAGGGCGTCACCATCGTCGACCCCGACACGACCTGGATCGACGCCGACGTCACCATCGGGCGCGACGCGACCATCCTGCCGGGGACCCAGCTGCTCGGCGCGACCGTGGTCGGCGCCGACGCCGTGATCGGCCCCGACACCACGCTCGACGGCACCGAGGTGGGCGAGCGGGCCGAGGTGAAGCGCACCGAGGCGCTGCTGGCCGTGATCGGCCCGGACGCGACGGTCGGCCCGTTCTCGTACCTCCGGCCCGGCACCGAGCTCGGCGCCAAGGGCAAGATCGGCGGCTTCGTCGAGACCCAGAACGCGAAGAACGGCACCGGCGCCAAGGTGCCGCACCTCACCTACTGCGGCGACGCCACCATCGGCGAGGGCGCCAACATCGGGGCGGGCACGATCTTCGCCAACTACGACGGGGTGGCCAAGCACCACACGACCGTGGGCGCGCACTCCTTCGTCGGCTCGGACTCCGTGCTCATCGCACCGGTGCACGTCGCCGACGGCGCGTACGTCGGCGCGGGCTCCGCCGTGACCACCGACGTCGGGCCCGGGCAGATCGCCGTGGCCCGCGGCCAGCAGCGCAACATCGCCGGCTGGGTGGCCCGCAAGCGGCCCGGCACCGCGACGGCCGAGGCGGCAGAGGCGGCGCACGCCGCCGAGGTGGCCGCGCGGCATACCCCCACCGCAGGAGAGGCGGACCAGCCGTGACCGGCATCCTCAAGACCACCGAGAAGAACCTCATGGTCTTCTCGGGCCGTGCCCACCCCGAGCTGGCGCAGGAGGTCGCGCAGCTCCTCGGCACCGAGCTGGTGCCGACGGCGGCCTACGACTTCGCGAACGGCGAGATCTACGTGCGCTACGAGGAGTCGGTGCGCGGCTCGGACGCCTTCGTCATCCAGAGCCACAGCACGCCGCTCAACGAGGCGATCATGGAGCAGCTGATCATGATCGACGCGCTGAAACGCGCCTCGGCCAAGCGGATCACGGTGGTCCTGCCGTTCTACGGCTACGCGCGTCAGGACAAGAAGCACCGCGGGCGGGAGCCGATCTCGGCCCGCCTGATCGCCGACATGTTCAAGACCGCGGGAGCCAACCGCCTGATGGCGGTGGACCTCCACACCGCGCAGATCCAGGGCTTCTTCGACGGGCCGGTGGACCACCTCATGGCGCTGCCGATCCTCAGCGACTACGTCGCCCAGAAGTACGGCCACGAGAAGCTCGCCGTCGTCTCGCCGGACGCCGGCCGGATCAAGGTGGCCGAGCAGTGGTCGGAGCGGCTCGGCGGCGCGCCGCTGGCTTTCATCCACAAGACGCGCGACATCAACCGGCCCAACGAGATGGTCGCCAACCGTGTCGTCGGTGAGGTGCGCGGTCGGATCTGCGTCCTCGTCGACGACATGATCGACACCGCCGGCACCATCACCAAGGCGGCCGACGCGCTCATGGACGACGGCGCCGCGGGCGTGGTCATCGCAGCGACGCACGCGATCCTGTCCGGGCCGGCCGTCGACCGCCTCAAGGCGTGCAGCGCGCGCGAGGTCATCGTCACCAACACCCTCCCGATCGACGACGCCAAGCAGTTCGACAAGCTCACCACGCTCTCGATCGCACCGCTGATCAGCCGCGCGATCCAGGAGGTCTTCGAGGACGGCTCGGTCACGAGCCTCTTCGACGGCCGCGCCTGACGTCGCGGACCACCGGGCGCGTATGCCGGGCGAGGGCTACCCGGCGGCCCGGGACTTGCGGGCGCGGTAGGCCGCGACGTTGGCTCGGTTGCCGCACCCCTTCTCGCAGTAGCGGCGGGAGCGGTTCTTGGACAGGTCGATGACGACGTCGTCGCAGTCGTCGGCCGCGCACACCCCGAGCCGGGCCGTCTCGCCGCCGCGCACGACGTCGACCAGGGCCATCGCCGCCTCGACCGCCATGCGGGTGGCCAGGGGCGCCTCGGGGGGCGTCGCGTGCAGGTGCCAGTCCCACTCGTCGTGCCGCACGAGGTGCGGCAGGGCGCCGTGCTCCGCCAGGAGCGCGTTGATCCCCGCGACGGCCTCGTCGGTCTCCGCCACCCAGATCTCGCGCAGCCGGGGTCGCAGCGCCCGCACAGCCTCGAGCTCCTCGCGGTCTCGGGTCCTCGACCCCGTCCAGCCGTAGCGCTCGACGAACCGGTCGAGGTCCGCCACGGTCTGCAGCGTGTCGCCGTCCGTCGCCGTGTTGACGAGGGCCGCGGCCGCCACCAGGGCACTCTCGGTGTCATGAGCGAAAAGCACCTTGACTCCTGACGTGGTCGACTTCTACTGTCATCACCATAAGGGTTTTTGCCCCTGACGGTGAGGAGCGCGGGCATGACGTCCGAGCAGAGGTCGGTGAGCGTCCGTGCCGACGCCCCCACCCGGAAGCCCACCGCGTCGCCGACCACGTCGCGCACCGGACTCGGGCTCGGTCTGGCCCTCGCCTCCGCGGCCACCTTCGGCAGCTCCGGGGCGTTCGCCAAGGCGCTGCTCACCAGCGGCTGGAGCCCCGGGGCGGTGGTCACCGCCCGGATGGCCGGCGCCGCCCTCGTCCTGCTCCCCGTCGTGGTCGTGGCCCTGCGGGGTCGGTGGAGGCTGTTGTGGCGCAACGCCCGCTTCGCGATGGTCTACGGCCTCGTGGCGGTCGCTCTCTGCCAGTTCGCCTACTTCAACGCCGTGGAGCGGCTCTCCGTCGCGGTGGCCCTGCTCCTCGAGTACCTCGCGCCCGTGCTGATCGTCGGCTACCTGTGGCTGCGGGGTGCCCGCCCCAACCGGCTCACCCTGGCGGGTGTGGTGCTCGCCGTCGCCGGGCTGCTGCTCGTCCTCGACGTCTTCGGTGGGGTGCGCCTGAGCCTGGTCGGTGTGCTGTGGGGGCTCGCGGCGGCCGGTGGGCTCGTCGGCTACTTCCTCCTCTCCGCCCACGAGCACGAGGAGTCGCTGCCCCCGCTCGTGCTGGCCTGGGCCGGGCTCGTGGTGGGCGCCGTCGTCCTCGGGGCCGCCGGTCTCGTGCGGCTCCTGCCGATGGAGGCCTCCACGGCCGACGTCACCGTCGGGGGAGTGCTCGTGGCCTGGTGGGTGCCGGTGGCGGAGCTCGCCGTCGTCGCCGCGGCCTTCGCCTATGCCGCCGGCATCGGCGCGGTGCGCCTGCTCGGTGCCACCCTCTCCTCCTTCCTCATGCTCACCGAGGTGCTCTTCGCCGTGGCTTTCGCGTGGCTGCTGGTCGGGGAGCTGCCGGGCCTGGTGCAGCTCGCCGGCGGCCTGCTGATCGTCGCCGGAGTCGTGGCCGTGCGCCTCGCCGAGGTCCGCGCCTCCCGGCCCGTGGCCGTGCGCACCGGTCAGGCCGACGCGGATTTCGCAGTGCCCACTCCTGTCCCCTAAACTCGTCGGGTTGCCTCGGCGAGGGACGCAGCGCGGCGCAGTCCGCACCTGGGTCCGTGATCGACGCGGTGGCGCCCGAAGACCCGTCTGACGGTGCCGCACGTGCCGATCGTCCGTGCCGCGCCCCGCGTCGAGGCCCACCGCACAAGAGACCAACCACCGCAGACCAGGTTTGTGCGTGCCGCCCCCTGGCAGGCGCGAACCACCCGAGACCTCAGGAGAAGTTCGTGTCCGAGACCAAGCTCGTCGCCGAGACCCGCACCCAGTTCGGCAAGGGCGCGGCCCGCAAGATCCGCCGCGACCACAAGATCCCGGCCGTCATGTACGGCCACGGCGCGGAGCCGGTCCACATCACCCTGCCCGGCCACGACACCATGATGGCGCTCAAGCACGTCAACGCGCTGCTGACCATCGAGGTCGACGGCAAGGAGCAGCTGGCCCTCGCGAAGGACGTCCAGCGCGACCCGATCAAGCCGGTCATCGAGCACGTCGACCTCGTCATCGTGAAGAAGGGCGAGAAGGTCCACGTCGACGTCCCGGTCCACGTCGAGGGCGAGGCCGCGGCCGAGACCGTCGTCACCGTCGACGCGCAGACCCTGCAGCTCGCCGTCGAGGCCACCCACATCCCCGAGAACGTCACCATCTCGGTCGAGGGCCTCGAGGCCGGCACCCAGATCAAGGCCTCCGAGGTCGAGCTGCCGCGTGGCGCCGAGCTCCTCACCGACGCCGAGACCCTGGTCGTCAACGTCACCCAGCAGATCTCCGCCGAGGCCCTCGAGGCCGAGCTCGCCGAGGCCGAGGCCGAGGCCGGCATCGAGCACGAGGAGCCTGAGGCCCCCGAGGCCGAGGCCGCCGAGGCCCCCGCCGAGGGCGAGGCTCCCGCGGCCGCCGAGAAGGCGGAGGGCGAGGGGGCCTGAGGCCCCCCACCCCCAGGTGGTCGCCCCGAAGGGCCCGGTCCGCTGCGGACCGGGCCCTTCGGCATACTTGCACCCCATGGACAGCTGGCTCGTCGTGGGACTCGGCAACCCCGGGCCGAGGTATGCCGGAAACCGCCACAACGTCGGCGCCATGGTGGTCGACGAGCTGGCCGGCCGACATGGTGGCGGTCGCCTCAAGAGCCACAAGGCGAGGGCGGGAGTGGCTGAGGCGCGACTCGGGGTGCTGCCCGGGGGGGCGCCCGGGCCCCGCGCCGTGCTGGCGGTGCCCTCGTCCTACATGAACGAGTCCGGCGGGCCGGTCAAGGCGCTGCTCCAGTTCTACGGCCTGGCCGCCGACCGCCTGGTCGTGATCCACGACGAGCTCGACATCCCGGCAGGCGCCGTGAAGCTCAAGCAGGGCGGGGGCGAAGGCGGCCACAACGGGCTGCGCTCGATCAGCTCTGCGCTCGGGACCCGCGACTACCTCCGGGTCCGCGTCGGCATCGGCCGCCCCCCGGGCCGGATGGACCCTGCCGACTTCGTGCTCCGCGACTTCTCGGCTGCCGAGCGCAAGGACCTCCCCTTCCTCGTCGGCGACGCTGCCGACGCGGTCGAGCAGCTCGTCACCGAGGGCCTGCTGGCGGCCCAGCAGCGGTGGCACAGCCCGGCCGTCTGAGACCCCAACGGCGGTACGTCATTTGCCGCAGTCGAGGGCCAGGCGGGCCTCCCGGTGGTCAGTGACTAGTCACTGACTATTTTCTCCCCGGGCACCCCTGCGACCCCCACCAACCGCAGGTCAGGGCCTGCGCAGTTTGCTGGTGGGGGAGTGGTATGACCTCGGCTGCTTTGCGCCGGTTCGTCTACAGCAACCTGCCTAGACGGCTACGTCCCGGACTGTAGAACCGCGGTGGTAGCAGGGCCTCCAGTGATCGGTTTAGCCTGCGAATTCCGTTGTATAGCAGGGAAGTTCAAGGCCCCCGCAATAGTTTGCGAAGCCCTGTGCAACCCCTTACCCCGGGTTTACGGTCGGCCCAGGATCAGCACAGCGCGGGGGTGTACATGACTGATCAGGCATGGGCGAGGGGTGAGGAGCCTCCTGTCGTCGGACAGGTGCCACCGCCTGCGCCCGACGACGCGCCGGCTCCGACGGTGGCTCCGGCCGCGCCAGCCGGACGGGCCTCGAAGGCGGTCCGCGCCGCCGTCCCGCCGTCGCCCGTCGCGCCCGCCACCGCGACCGTGGGGGGTCCGGTCGCGGTGGCGGACCGCCCGGGCAGGGCGCGGCGCCGCTGGCACGAGAGCTACCGACGGTCAGCTGTCGCCACCGACCTCCTCATCGGCATGGGAGCCGCGGCGGTGACTGCGCAGGTCGCCTTCCAGCGCCCGAGCGCCCTCAAGGTCGCCCTGTTCATCGTCGCGGTCGCCCTGATCTGGGTCAGCGCGCTGTCGCTCAGCCACGGCTACGAGAAGCGTTACCTCGGGACGACGACGGAGGAGTACCGCGCGGTGTTCCACGCATCGGTGGCCCTCTTCTGCCTGGTGGCCTTCGTGTCGTATGCCGCGAAGGCCGACATCGGCCGCAACACCGTCATCGTCGTCCTTCCGCTGCTGCTCGTCGGCGGCCTCCTCTCGCGGCACATGCTGCGCCGGTCGCTCTACCGCCGCCGCACCCGGGGCCGTGACCTCGAGCGCACCGTGGTGATCGGCGACGTGAACTCGATCGGGCGCCTCATCCGCGAGATCCGCCGGGCTCCGTCCCAGGGCATGCACGTGGTCGCAGCCTGTGTCTCGGGTCTCGACACCAGCGGCGACGGGCTGACGTCCGTCGAGGGAGTGCCCGTGTTCGGGTACCCCGCCCAGGCGATGTCGACGGTCGACCTGTTCGACGCCGAGGTGGTCGCGGTGTCGAACCACCTCGACATGGAGAACAAGGCGCTCCGTCGCCTCAGCTGGGCCCTGGAGGAGCGCGGCGTCGACCTCGTGGTGGCACCGGGCATCGTCGAGGTGGCCGGGCCCCGTCTGTCGATCCGACCGGTGGCGGGCATCCCGCTCCTGCACGTCGAGCGCCCCGTGATGTCCGGGGCTCGGCGACTGGTCAAGTCGAGCGTCGACCGCACCCTCTCCGTCCTCTTCTTCCTCCTCGCCGCGCCGGTGCTCGGCCTGATAGCGATCGCGGTCCGGATCGACTCCCCGGGCCCGGCGCTGTTCCGCCAGACCAGGGTCGGCGCCCGCGGCGAGGAGTTCCAGATGCTGAAGTTCCGCACCATGTGCGTGGACGCCGAGGCGCGGCTGGCCGAGGTGCAGTCGGCGTCGGACGCCGGCAACGCGGTGCTGTTCAAGATGAAGCAGGACCCGCGCATCACCCGGCTCGGCCGCGTGCTCCGCCGGTTCTCCCTCGACGAGCTGCCGCAGCTGATCAACGTGCTCCGGGGGGAGATGTCCCTGGTGGGACCTCGACCGCCGCTGCCGACGGAGGTCGCCGGCTACGCGCCTGACGCCGTGCGGCGGCTGCGGGTCCAGCCCGGCCTCACCGGGCTGTGGCAGGTGAGTGGGCGCAGCGACCTCTCGTGGGACGACTCGCTGCGACTGGACCTCTGGTACGTCGACAACTGGTCGCTGGTCCTCGACCTGCAGATTCTCGCTCGCACCGCGCGCGCCGTTCTCAAGGGGCAGGGGGCCTACTGATGACATCCCACTGGGCGGACATGGATGACGACAACCTCGCCAGAGAACTCGCCGGGGCCGCCGGCGAGCTGCTGCTCTCGCTGCGGGAGCAGGGGCGGCTCACCGACCCCGCGAGCCTGCGCTCGCAGGGCGACCGGCGGTCCCACGAGTTCCTCATGGAGCACCTCGCAGCGGTCCGCCCTGCGGACGCGGTCCTGAGCGAGGAGGGGGCGGACGACGCCGCCCGCCTGGGCGCCAGCCGCGTGTGGATCGTGGACCCGCTGGACGGCACCCGGGAGTTCGGTGAGCTGCCTCGGGTCGACTGGGCCGTCCACGTCGCGCTCTGGGAGCGTGGTGCGCTCGCGGCCGGCGCCGTCGCCCGCCCCGCGATGGGCTCCACGCTCTCCACGAGCCGTCGACCGGTGCCCCCGGTCCGGGAGCCGGGGCCGATCCGGCTGGCGGTGAGCCGGTCGCGGCCGCCGGAGTTCGTCACCCGCCTGGCCGAGCGCCTCGGGGCCGAGCTCGTGCCGATGGGCTCGGCGGGCATCAAGGCCTGCTCGGTCATCGACGACGTCACCGACGCCTACGTCCACGCCGGGGGCCAGTACGAGTGGGACTCCGCGGCCCCGGTCGCCGTGGCCCGTGCGGCCGGGCTGCACACCAGCCGCATCGACGGGAGCCCGCTCGCCTACAACCGGCGCAACCCGCTGCTGCCCGACCTGCTCATCTGCCGGCCCGAGCTCGCCGACGTGATCCTGACCGCCCTGGCCGAGACGGCCGACTACGAGGAAGCAGTGTGATGAACGCCTTCGCCAACCCGAACTACCAGCTGAGCCAGCTCGACATCCTCGAGTCCGAGGCGATCTACATCTTCCGCGAGGTGATCGCCGAGTTCGAGCGGCCGGTGCTGCTCTTCTCCGGCGGCAAGGACTCGATCGTGATGCTGCGCCTGGCCGAGAAGGCGTTCTACCCCGCGCGGATCCCGTTCCCCGTCATGCACGTCGACACGGGCCACAACTTCCCGGAGGTCCTGGACTTCCGCGACCGGAGGGTCACGGAGCTGGGCGTCCAGCTGGTCGTCGCGAGCGTGCAGGAGGCCATCGACAACGGCACTGTCGTGGAGCCCCCGGACGGCACCCGCAACCGCATCCAGACGCCGGTCCTGCTGAATGCCCTGGAGAAGTACCGGTTCACCGCGATCTTCGGCGGGGCCCGGCGCGACGAGGACAAGGCGCGGGCCAAGGAGCGGATCTTCTCCTTCCGCGACGACTTCGGCCAGTGGGACCCCAAGAACCAGCGACCCGAGCTGTGGCACCTCTACAACGGGCGCATCCACCCCGGCGAGAGCATCCGCGTCTTCCCGCTGTCGAACTGGACCGAGCTCGACATCTGGCACTACATCGCGCGGGAGGGGATCGACCTGCCGTCGATCTACTACGCCCACGAGCGCGAGGTCGTCGACCGCGACGGAATGCTCTTCGCGGTCAACGAGTTCATCCGGCCGCGCGCCGGCGAAGAGGTGTCCACCCAGCTCGTGCGGTACCGCACCGTCGGCGACGCGAGCCTGACCGCCGCGGTGCGCTCCGACGCCGACACCGTCGAGAAGGTCATCGACGAGGTCGCGACGACCCGCATCACCGAGCGGGGCGCGACCCGGGGAGACGACAAGTTCAGCGAAGCCGCAATGGAAGACCGCAAGCGCGAGGGGTATTTCTAGACATGGACATTCTGAGATTCGCCACAGCCGGATCGGTCGACGACGGCAAGAGCACCCTCATCGGCAGGCTGCTCTACGACACCAAGACGGTGTTCGCCGACCAGATCGCCGCGGTCGAGCGGACGAGCATGGAGCGCGGCGAGGAACACGTCAACCTCGCCCTGCTCACCGACGGCCTGCGCGCCGAGCGGGAGCAGGGCATCACGATCGACGTGGCCTACCGCTACTTCGCCACTCCCAAGCGCAAGTTCATCATCGCGGACACACCGGGTCACACCCAGTACACGCGCAACATGGTGACCGGCGCCTCCACGGCGGACCTGGCGATCGTGCTGGTCGACGCGCGCAAGGGCATCCTCGAGCAGAGCCGCCGCCACGCCTTCCTGACGACGCTGCTCCAGGTGCCGCACCTCGTCCTCTGCGTCAACAAGATGGACCTCGTCGGCTACTCGCAGCAGGTGTTCGAGGAGATCAAGGAGGAGTTCGCGGCCTTCGCCAGCAAGCTGCGGATCCCCGACCTCACGGCGATCCCGATCTCGGCGCTCAAGGGGGACAACATCGTGACCCGCTCGGAGACGATGTCGTGGTACGAGGGGCCGAGCCTGCTGCACCACCTCGAGAACGTCCACATCGCCAGCGACCGCAACCTGATCGACGTCCGGTTCCCGGTGCAGTACGTCATCCGGCCGCAGTCCGACGCCTGGCACGACTACCGCGGGTATGCCGGTCAGGTGGCCGGCGGTGTGCTGCGCAAGGGCGACGAGGTGATGGTCCTGCCGTCGGGGTTCACCACGACGATCGCCGCCGTGGAGACTGCCGATGGCGAGGTCGACGAGGCGTACCCGCCCATGTCCGTGACGGTGCGTCTCACCGACAACATCGACGTGTCGCGCGGCGACCTCATCTGCCGTCCCACCAACCAGCCGCAGGTCAGCCAGGACATCGACGCGATGATCTGCTGGATGGACGAGACCTCACAGCTGCGCGTCGGGGGCAAGTACGCGATCAAGCACACGACCCGGACTGCGCGCACCATCGTCAAGGGCCTCAACTACAAGATCGACGTCAACACCCTGCACCGCGATGAGGCGGCAGCAGGGCTGGGGCTCAACGAGATCGGCCGCGTGCGGCTGCGCACCACCGCGCCGCTCATGTGCGACGACTACGGACGCAACCGGACGACGGGCGGCTTCGTGCTCGTGGACGAGGCGACCAACAGGACCGTGGCCGCCGGCATGATCACCGAGCCGGCGTGAGGGCTCGCGATGTCTGGTGAGGGGACGGTCGGGCCCGGCGTGCAGGGCGTCGGGCCCGGCGTGCACAGCGCCGAGGAGCGAGCGGTGCCCAGCGCGGACTGGCGCCCGCTGCACATCGCCATGGTCGGGCAGAAGGGGCTGCCCGCGACCTTCGGCGGCATCGAGCACCACGTCGAGCACCTCGGCCGCCGGCTGGTCGAGCGCGGCCACCGGGTCACCGTCTACTGCCGCAGCAGCTACGGCGAGATCCCGTCACGCAAGTACCTCGGGATGGACCTCGTCCCGGCGGCAACGGTGGGGACGAAGCACCTCGACGCGATCGTGCACAGCCTCACGTCCACGGCCAAGGGCCTGGCGTCGGGCGCCGACATCGTCCACTACCACGGCATCGGGCCGGGCCTCGTCGCGCCGGTGCCTCGCTTCCTCTCCCGGGCGCGCGTCGTCATGACCGTGCACGGGCTCGACCACCAGCGAGCGAAGTGGGGAGCCGCTGCGCAGGCGGTCCTCGGCACGGCGCACTGGATGAGTGGGCGCGTGCCCGACCACGTGGTCGTGGTCTCGAAGGCTCTCGAGGAGCACTACCGGACGCGCTTCGGCCGCGAGGCGGAGCTCATCCCCAACGGGGTGGTCGAGTGGCCGCCGGTCCCGGCCTCGGCGCTGCCCGCGGGCCACGGGCTGGAGCCCGGGCGCTATGCGCTGTTCGTCGGCCGGCTCGTGCCGGAGAAGCGGCCGGACCTGCTGATCGAGGCCTTCCGCCGGGTCCCCGGCGACCACCGGCTCGCCATCGTGGGTGACTCCTCGTTCTCCGACGACTACTCCCGCCGGCTGCGCGACCTGGCCGCCTCCGACCCGCGGGTCGTCTTCACCGGGTTCGCCTACGGCGACCAGCTCGCGGCGCTCTACCAGCACGCAGGCGTGTTCGTGCAGCCGTCCGCGCTGGAGGGCCTGCCCCTGACGCTGCTCGAGGCGGCCTCGCACGACGCCCCTGTCCTCGTCTCCGACATCCCGCCTCACCGTGAGGTCCTCGGGGAGGGGTCTGCCCGGCACCAGATGGTCCCCGTCGACAGCGTGGACGCGCTGGCCGGTGCGGTGAGCCTCATGCTCCAGCACCCGCGGCCCCGCGACGCTGCGTCCCGTGCCTGGCGGTCCTCGGTGCTCCAGCGCCACTCCTGGGACGCGTCGGCGGCCCAGCTCGAGACGCTCTACCTCCGCGCCGCCACGGGCAGACCCGTGGTCGCGGCCCCCAGGGCACACGGTCCCCGGGGGGGACGGCTCCTGCGGGAGCAGCGAACGGCATCGCTCCGCGACGCCGGGTAACACATCCTGAGGGGGATTCACATGAGACGCAGGGCAACGCTCGTTGCGGGGGTTGCGGCAGCCGTCACGGCTGCCGTCGCCGTCCCGGCGACGACAGGAGCGCAGGGCGCGTCCGCCGCGCTGGTCAACCCGGGGCCACCGTCGCTGACGTACACCCCGTCAGCGAGCTGGTGGGGGGCCAACGGCCGCGTCTCCGACCTCAGGGTGGTCGGCAGCCGCGTTTACCTCGCGGGGGGCTTCGACTACATCGGCAGGACGACGGGCTACGGCGTGCGGGTCGACGCCGCGACAGGCGGCGTGGCCGCAGGCCCGAAGATCGACGGCATCGTCAGGGCGGCCGTGCCGGACGGGCAGGGTGGTTGGTACGTCGGGGGCGACTTCCGCAAGCTCGACACCAGGGGCCGGGTCACGCTCGGGCACATCACGGCAGCGGGGGCGGTGAGCGCCTGGAACCCGAAGACCAACGGCGTCGTGAACGCGATCGCGGTGACCCCCAACGGGATTGCCGTTGGCGGTTCCTTCACCACGGTCAACGACGTCGCCGCGCAGAACCTCGCCATGGTCGACGCGACGACCGGTGCGCTGGTGCCGGGGTGGAAGTCCTCGCCGAACCTGCCGGTGCGCGCGCTCGCAGCGTCCGGCTCGAGCCTCTTCGTCGGGGGCGACTTCACCAGCCTGAACGGCCAGAGCCGCTCGCGGCTGGCCCGGGTCAGCGCTGCCACCGGCGCCACCGAGACCGCCTTCGCCGGCACCGCCGGCGGAACCGTGCGTGCGCTCGCGGTCAACGCCTCGACCGGCACCCTGTACGCCGGCGGCGACTTCACCAGTGCCAACGGGGGGGCCGGCAGTGCGTCACGCTCGCGGCTCGCGGCGTACGCCACGACAACGGGTGCCCTCTCCACCTTCGCCCCGGCGGCGAACGGGAGCGTCCAGGCCCTGGCCCTCGACGGCGCCGGGCAGGTCTACGCCGGCGGCCTCTTCACGAGCATCGGTTCCACGTCCCGCGAACGGCTGGCGCAGCTCTCACCCTCCGGCGCGGTGGGTGCCCTCGACGGAGCACTGAACGGCTGCCACATCCGCCACGACAAGAAGTACGCCCACGGGCTGCCGCCGTGCACCCCCGAGGTGTCGGCCCTCAGCGTCAGCGGTACCACGCTCTACGTCGGCGGCCGGTTCGGGGCCAGCGGGGCCACCGAGCGGCACGACGCAGCCGCCTTCTCGACCACGACGGGGGCTCTCACCGCGTGGAACCCGGTGGCGGGGGACCGGCCGCTCGCGGTGGCCGGCACGGCATCCGGTGTCTTCCTCGGCGGGGAGTTCACGAGCGTCGGGGGTCTCGTCCGCCGCGGCCTCGCTGCCCTCGACGCGACGACCGGGGCGGGGGTTCCCGAGTTCCGCGCCGACGCCAACGAGTACGTCGAGACCATGGTCGGCTCGAGCGACGGGACGAGGCTCTTCGTCGGTGGCAACTTCACCGCGATCCAGGGCAAGGCCCGGTCGTACTTCGCGGCGATCGACATGGCCACCGGCATCGTCGTCGACGGCGTCGCGCCGAAGTTCAACCGCAGCGTGCTGACCCTGGCCTACAGCTCGGGGGCCGTCTACGCCGGCGGGCAGTTCACGAAGGTGACCAGGGTCGCGCGGGGGCACGCCGTGAAGCTCAACGCCATGTCCGGCGCCGTCGACACGAGCTGGGTGGCCAACACCAACGGCCCCTCGGGCTCGCTGCGTCGCAACGGCATGGTGCAGGGCATCGAGGCGACGCCGGACGGTCTGACCGTGTTCCTCGGCGGCCCGTTCACGTCGGTCAACGGCAAGAGCGTGGCGGGAGGCATCGCCGTCGTCAGCGGTGCCACGGGCGCACTCGGCCCACGCCAGCTCGGCGGTGTCCGTGGCTGTGGCTCCATCGGGCCGTGGGTGAACCGGCTCTACCTCAGCGACGACGGCGAGCGCCTGTACGGCGGCGACGTCTGCCCCGACGACGTCTACCAGTGGGACGCGGTCAACCTGTCCACGCCCGCCAACCCGACCGGGCTGAAGTGGCGCACGTCGTGCAACGGCGGGATGCAGGGTCGGCTGGAGGTCAACGGCCACTTCTACTACGGCACCCACGGTGGGGACCAGGGTGAGGGCGGGCGCTGCCTCGACGCTCCCGGCGGGTCCTGGGTCGACCAGGCGCGGTACTACGTCTTCAACGGCGTGGACGGCCGGCTCTACCCCGACGCCCCGGACTTCAACACCCCCATGGGCGTGTGGGCGTTCGCGGCGACAGGCGGCGGCCTGGTCGTCGGGGGCGACTTCACCTTCGCCGGCACGGCCCGGGACGTCCAGCAGGGTCTGGCGTTCTTCCCGGGGACGCCCTGACGGGCTGGCTGCAAGACCCGGCAGTGGGTGGGCGCGGACGTCGGTCCGCGCCCACCCCGCTGCTCACCGGGCGAGGGGCTCGGCCAGGACCGGCCTCCGACCAGCGCACGCCACCGCGGGTCGCCGCGGCGGTCAGGGCGCCGGTGGCGTGGGGGCGTCGGAGCGCGGTGGGGCGTGCCGCCCGGGCACGAGCGGGTAGCCCAGGACTCCCAGCCCCGGGGCGGTGAGGGCAGACACCAGGAGGCGGTCGCGCAGGGGCATGGCGGTGGCCCACTCGTCGTCGGGCCTCACGACCACCACACCGCTGTCGTGGCGGTTCGGGTTGCCGGCGACGGAGTGCGTCGGGGCGAGCTGCACGCTGTCCTCGGTGACGAACGGCAGGTCCTCCGCGGTGGCGCCGAGCATCCGCGCCACCGGGGCCAGGGCGGCCCGTGGCGAGCGCGCGAAGTCCTCGTAGCGGACGCGGCACACCCGGGGGCTGCCGGCGCGCCACAGGTACGCGGAGAGGAGGTTCCAGACGAGCCACAGCAGCGAGCTCTTCCAGCTCTCGTGGCGGTGCATCAGGCCCGACCCGTCGCGGCTGTCCTTGTGGCGCTGCCAGGACCACGCGGTCGCGCGAGGGTCGCGGACCACGTGCAGCACCGACACCTCGACGCCGGGCAGCTGCGAGAGCAGCAGGCCGTAGGGCGGGAGCTTGGAGCTGTCGACGATGAACGAGGCGCCGGTCTCGTCGGCGATCGCGCGGTAGAGGCGGGCGATGTGGCTGTCGTCGGCGTGGAAGGGGACGGGGGCACGCCCGAGGGCCCGGCGCGCGAGGAGGAGCGGCAACCGCATGATCCGCAGCCGGCCCAGGAGCCGGCGCCCGATGCCGGGCTCGTCGACCGCCGCCCCCTCGTCGCGCACGCGCTTCATCACGGCGGTCCAGACCGGGCACTCGCTGAACGCCCGCCCGCAGCCGCAGGTGTGGTCCTGCGCCACACCGCGCTCCCACAGGTAGCGCAGCTCGCCGGCTGCGAAGCACCCCTCGAGCTGTCCGAGCACCGTGGTGATCACCGTGCTGCCGCTGCGGCCGCTGCCGGCGACGTAGAGCACCCGGACCGGCGGTGGCGCCGCCGCGCTCACCGGCGGCCCTCGCGGGCCGCGGGCACGGCCGTGCCGACGCCGGTGCCCTCTCCGCGGTAGACCGCCTCGAGGCGGCGCAGGTGCAGGCCGGCGTCGAACTCGCGCGACAGGCGCTCGCGGCCGAGGCGGCCCATCTCCGCGGCCCGTGCCGGCGCAGCGCGCAGCGAGTCGAGGGCGGCGGCCAGGGCGGTCGGGTCCTCCATCGGCACCACGAGCCCGTCCACACCGTCCCGGACCAGCTCGGGCATCCCGCCGAGGCCGGTGACGACGGCGGGGACCTGCGCGGCATACGACTCGAGGATCGTCAGCGGCTGGTTCTCGTTCCACCGTGACGGCACCACTGACGCCACGCACGATGCGACCAGCGCCTGCAGGTCGGGCTTGTCGAGCCGGCCGTGGAAGCGCACGCGCCCCGGGGCGACCTCGGAGGCCAGCGCCTCCAGGGCGTCCCGCTCCGGGCCGTCCCCGGCGACGTGCAGCCACACCGGCTCAGCCAGGGCCGCCACCGCGCGGATCAGCGTGTCGACGCCCTTCTCGTGCGAGAGCCGGCCCGCGAAGACGAAGCCGTCGCGGCCGCCGGCCGGCGGCTCGACATCGGGCATCTCGACGAAGTGGTTGATGACGGCGAGCCGCTCGGGGGCGACCCCGTCGCGGAGCATGACGTCGGCGAGGAACCGGCTGGGGCTGATGAAGACGTCGACCGGGTCATAGGCGCCCAGCCGGCGGTGGATCGAGGACTCGACCGAGAGCAGGGCGCTGGCGGCGAACGACCCCGACTTGCAGCGCCTTCGGGCGGCGTTCAGCCGGCTGGCCCCGACGCAGGCGTCGCAGAGCCGCCCGTGGTCGAGCATCTGGTAGCTGGGGCAGGCGAGCTTGTAGTCGTGCAGCGTCATCACGCACCGGACACCCGCGCGACGCACCGGCGCGAGGACCGAGGGGGAGAGCTGGTGGTAGATGTTGTGGCAGTGGACGACGTCCGGCTGGAAGCGCTCGAGGGCGCGGGCCATGCCGTGCGAGCTGGACAGCGACCACACCATCCGCGCGCTCGCCGCCACCCCGGCCAGCCCCCGCGGGGCCGGCTCGAGCTCGACCTCCGGCGGGAAGGTGTCGCGCAGGGCGAGACCCTCGATGGTGTCGGGGTGCTCCATGCCGAAGAGCTCGACCTCGTGTCCCGCCTCGCGCTGGAGCGCCGCCACGTCGAGCATGTAGCCCTCGGCGCCCCCGCGGCGGTAGACGAACTTGTTCACATGGAGGATGCGCACGCCACTGACTCCCCTCTCGGACAGGGCACCCATGTCCTGTGAGTGCACCACATCGCGAGCGGTGCCGGAGGCGGATTCGCCAGATCCCGCAGCACATTTCGGCAATCCGCGGACACTGCCTCGGGCTTCGTGGTCGACTAGGTCAGAGGGCACCGCCGATGGGGGTCGGCGGTGTGGTGAGATGGGTGGATCCTGTGAGACGACGTGCCAGTGCGACCGTTGCCAGGAGCCTTCGCCGGGCGGTGACATGGAAGCCCAAGAAGGCCGGTGACCGTGTCATCGACATCGCCGAGCTGATCAGCCCGCTGCGCTACGACGTGCTCGTGCGGGCGCAGTTCTTCGCGTTCCTCGAGGAGAGGCCCCAGGGTGAGCCCGACGCGGCCCTGGTGGCTGCCGCGACGTCCGAGCCGTATGCCGTGTGGTTCCGCGAGGTGGCCATGGCGCGCTTCCGCCCGTGGGTCCTCGCGGACCCCGAGCTGCTGCGGGAGAGCTTCGCCGAGAGGGTGCTGTCCAGCCGCGCGCTGCTCCGCTCGTTCCAGGCGAGGGGCTACGACCCCTCCAGCCCGGTCACCCTGCGGGTGACCTCCGGGGTCCAGCCGAGCGACACCGGGGCCCCGATCCGCCGGACCGTCCACGTCGGCGACGGGGGGCACCGGCTGGCGCTGCTGCTCCAGGCGGGGTCGGCCCTGCAGCCCTCGATGTACCGCCTCGACCCCCGCCCCATGCCGCTGATCGACAACACCGCGGTGCTGCACCGCGCGCTCGGGCTCAGCGACGCGGCATACCTGGCCTTCGTCGCCCGGGCGTACACGCCCGACCCGGTGCCGGACCTGGCCACCCTGCGTGCCGTCGCAGCCGCGCAGGGACCCCAGGCCCTGGCCGAGCTCGAGGGCGTGCTGGCGGCCCACGGGCGCGACCTGAGCGCGGTCGGCTGATGGCACCGACACCAGCCTCGGGGCAGCCGGGCGCCCTCGCCTACTACGCCCGCAAGGTGGCCCGTCACGTGCGCTGGGCGAGGACCGAGGGCATCGGACGGCTCATCGAGGAGGACCGGCTCGACCCCCGCGAGCGGGTGAGCACGGCGTGGCGCAAGGCCCGCTGGCGCCGAAGCCACCGCGTCACGCCGGGCGCGGCCACCCCGGTCTACGTGGTGGGCCTCCAGCGCTCGGGCACCAACATGCTCATGCGCGGCATCGACCTCGCGCCAGAGGTCGAGGTGCGCAACGAGAACGACCGGCGGGTCTTCCACCGCTTCCAGCTCCGCTCGGACGACGTCCTCACGCAGACGATCAGGGCCAGCCGGCACGCCCTCGTGCTGGTCAAGCCGCTGTGCGAGTCGCACCGCGTGGACCAGCTGCTCGACCTGCCGGGGGTTCCTCCCGGCCGTGCGGTGTGGGTGTTCCGGGAGCCGCTGGCCCGGGCCCGCTCCGAGGTGTCGAAGTTCCAGGACGCCAACCTCCGGGCCCTGCGGGCGATCGCCGCGGGGGAGGGGGAGTCGATCTGGCAGGGGCGGCGGCTGCCGGCCGAGTCGGTCGAGCTGGTGCGGCGCTTCGCCACCTCGTCGATGACCCCGGAGTCTGCCGCCGTGCTGTTCTGGGTGGTGCGGAACCAGCTGTTCTTCGACCTCGGGCTGCACCAGCGTGAGGACGTCCTGGCCGTGGACTACGACGCCTTCGTCGCGGACCCGGAGGGACAGATGCGTCGGCTCTGTGCGTTCATCGGGCTGGCCCCACGGCCGGAGCTGTTCGAGCACGTCGTCCCCCGGGAGAGCCACGGGGCGCAGCCGCTCCCGGTCGACCCGGAGATCGCCACGCTCGCGGCCGAGCTCCACGAACGGCTCCGTGCCTCGGCGGGTCAGTCCACAGCCGAGAGCCTCGGCGAGGCGTCATGACCCACCGGCACAAGGGAAGGTGGCCCTGGCGCGCGCTCACCGTCGCCGCGGTCGCGCTGGCGCTGGCAGGCACGGGCTGCACCGCGGACCCCGACGAGGTGGCCGGGGGGCGGTCGGCGACGCCGTTGCCGTCGTCCGACGCCGGCACCCCCACCGGGACGGGCAGCCCCTCGAGCAGCAGCACCGGGGGCAGCACCGGCAGCCCGACCGGGACGGCGACGTCCACTCCCGCGGCGCTCGGCGCCAAGTGGGACTGGGGGCGGTACGCCGAGTTCGAGCCGTTCCTGAGGACCATGTCCGGCGGGCGGACCTACTACGAGGTCACCTGGTGCGACGTCGAGGAGAGCCAGGGTGCTCGCGACTGGGGCACCCTGGACCGCATCGTCGAGCGCAGCCGGACGGTCGGCGTGACGATGATGCTGAAGCTGCGGGTCGGCCGGTGCTGGGCGACCGGCGGTGACGCGCAGTACGAGCGTGGTCGCAAGACCGAGTCGGCGATGCCCCTGGACATGGCCGCCTACCGCGGCTGGGTGCGCGATGCGGTGACGCGCTACTCCGGCAGGGGTGTGCACGAGTACGCCATCGAGAACGAGATCAACTCCAAGAGCTTCTGGGCCGGGACGCCCCAGGAGTTCGCCACCCTTGCCGCGACGGCGGCGAGGGAGATCCGGGCCGCGGACAGGAACGCGAGGGTCGTGGACGCAGGGCTCAGCAGCACCACCTACGGCTACGGCCTGTCCAGGTGGCTGCTCGACCAGGGTCGTGAGGCCGACGCCATCGCGGCCTACAACCGCTACTACCAGAGGCGTTTCGGGACGCGCGGCGACAAGATCGTCGAGATCCGGGACCGTGCTGGTCTCGAGCGGGCGCTGACGTCCGAGCAGGGCGCGCGCAACCTCACCTACCTCGCGCTCATGTCCGACCTGGCCAGGCGCAAGGTCGTTGACGTGCGGCAGATCCACTTCTACGAGACCTACGGCTCCGTCCCCGCCCTGTTCTCATACCTGCGTGCCACCACGCCCACGAGCACCCCGATCGAGGCGTGGGAGGTCGGCCGCTTCGACCGGAGCGGGGACTCGGAGTCCGTCGAACGCGACGAGGAGATGCTCAAGACGATGAGCATGGTCCTCGCCGAGGGCGCGGCCGTGGCCATCTGGCTGCCCCTGGCCTTCGACCCCCAGGGGCGCAACTCCGACGAGCCCCGCTACGGGCTGCTCGAGCCGGACGGCCGGGTGCGGGAGTCCGGTCGCCTCTTCCAGGCGATGCTCGACGCCTCGCGCGGCGCCCGCGCCGTCAAGGTCGATGATGCCGGGCTCACGGGAGTGGCGTTCGAGAAGCCCGGCAGCACCACGGCGTTCGTGTGGGCCGACGACACGGCCACCATCGAGCTGGGTGCCGGCGAGACCGCCTCGGCGGTCGGGAAGACCGCGGAGGGCCGCAGTGGTCGCGTGACGGTCGACGGGCAGCCCGTGCAGCTGACCCTGAAGAGCCCGGTCAAGAGCTTCCTGGAGGCGCAGTGACGGACATCCCAGCGTCGAGCCTGGTCTTCGTCGGTGGGCTCCACCGCAGCGGCACCACGCCGTTGGCGCGTGTCCTTGCCGAGCACCCCGACATCAGCGGCCTCTCCGCGACCGGGGTCCGCGAGGACGAGGGACAGCACCTCCAGCACGTCTACCCGAAGGCCAAGGTGTACGGCGGGTCCGGGAGGTTCGCCTTCGATGCGCGCGCGCACCTCACCGAGGAGTCCCCGCTCGCGACCCCCGAGAACGCCCGGGCCCTGCTCGCGGCCTGGGAGCCCTTCTGGGAGAAGGATGCCCGCCTCTTCGTGGAGAAGTCGCCGCCGAACCTCGTGATGGGCCGCTTCCTCCAGGAGCTGTTCCCGGGGTCGGCCCTGGTCGTCGTGGTCCGGCACCCCGTCGTGGTCGCGCTGTCGAACAAGAAGTGGCGCAAGATGCTGTCGTCCGACCCCAGGCGGTTCCAGACCGTTGCCTCGCTGGTCGACCACTGGGTCACAGCCCACCGCATCCTGGTCGAGGACCTGCCGCACCTGCGGCGCGTGCACCTCGTGCACTACGAGGACCTCGTGAGGGACCCGGAGCGTGAGCTCGCGGGCATCGCCGGCTTCCTCGGCCTGGAGCAACCCATCCCGGCGGACGGGCTCAAGGCCAGTGCCAGCCGGCAGTACGAGCAGTGGTGGGACGACTGGGCCAGCTGGTGGCGCCCGGGCCACTGGCAGCGCCGGGCGATCACCCGGCGCTTCACGGACGACCTCGCGGACTTCGGGTACGACGTGGACGACCTGTCGAGCCACGCCGCGTGGCGCGAGGGCGTGGCCGGCGGGGTCGCGGGCCGGGCCGGGCGTGCGTAGCCGACCGGCTGTTCAGGCGTAGCCGAGTGCCTTGAGCTCGCGTCCTGCCGTGACCCGGATCAGCAGGCGCATCGCAGGGTCGAGCTCCTTGCGGTAGGTGCCGACCCGTGACGTGTAGACGGCCGCGCTGGTGCCCTCGTCAGCGCGCCGTGACCGCGCCTGGGCGTGGTAGCGGGCGGGGACGTCGTGGCTCTGCTTGTCGAACTCGAGCAGGCTCGGGTCCCACTGCTCGCCGAGGAAGTCCAGCAGCGAGCGCAGCGTCGCCTCCTGGTTCGACACCAGCTCCTCGTAGCGCAGCTCGTGGTACTGGCCCGGTGGCAGCCGGCGTCCGGCCTCCCGGGCCTCGGCGATGTAGCGCGGCCACTTCACGGCCGACTTCACACAGGACCAGTAGCCGAAGCGCTTGCGGTGCGAGACGGCGACGTCGCGTCCGTCGCGGATGACGTGGACGACCTGCGCGTCGGGGAACAGCTCCATGATGAACGGCAGCTTCATCGCATACCGGGGGCTCTTGTCGGCCCAGCGGGCCTTGCCGCGGGAGCGGGCGTAGTCGCCCTGGATGCCGCCGAAGAAGCCCGCGATCCGGCGCAGCCACTCCTCACGCTCAAAGCCATACTGCGACAAGCGCTTCCAGTCGGCCCCCACGATGCGTTCCATGTCCTCGAGGAACCGCGTCTCCGGGCCGCAGCTGATCCTCGGATGTGAGTCGAGGATCAGCCGCAGCATGGTCGTCCCCGAGCGCTGGCAGCCGACGATGAAGATGGGCGAGGTGGGGTCGGCGGCGGGGCCCCCGCTCCCGCCGGTCGGCCCCACCTCGCTGGTCTCCACGGCTGCTCCCGCTCTCTGCCGTCAGTGCTTCGCCCGGGCGGGCACGCCGGGCTTGGAGCTGCCTGCAGCCGGGGCCACGTTCGCGCCCGACCCCTTGGCGCCGTTGGAGCCGTTGGCGCCCTGGGAGGCAGGGTGCGCCCCCGCGTCTGCCGCGGCCGCGTCCGCCGCGGCCGCTGCTTCGGCTAGCGACCGCTCGCGTCGCCCCCGGTCGATCACCTCGAGCATCGCCACGAAAAGGAGTGCGAGCAGGAAGCCGGCGACGGCGACGGCGATCACCGTGCGCGTCAGGGTCTCGGTGCTGTCGACGAGGCGCGCGCCGGAGACGAAGACGATCTTCGTCGGGTCGGCGGCGTCGAGCTGCGACTTGGCGTTGGCGAGCTGCGCCTGGGCTGACGTGACTCCTGCGCTGGCGGCCGTCCGGGCCTCGAGGAGCGAGGTGTACTCGTTGAGGATCGGCCCGAAGCGGTCGAGGGCTGCGGTGGCCGACGCGATCGGCGACGACATCGCGGCCGCACCGACGGCGTTCCCGGCCGCCCTCATGGAGGCCTGCTGCTGGGTGAGGCCGTTCACGCGGTTCAGCTGAGCCTCGTAGGCCTTCTGCGGGTCAGCCATCTTGTTCTGCGTGGTGAACGCGCCCACGGCCTCGTTCGAAGACGCCAGGTTCGCCCGGGCCTCGTCGAGACGCGCCTGGGCCGAGGCCACCTGGGACGTGAACATCGTCTTGAGCGTCAGCGTGCTCGCGGCCTCGACCACCTTGTCGACATCGGCCTTCTCCGTGGAGGTGTAGGTCACCGCCACGCTGGGGCTGCCGCCTCGCTGGGTCACCAGCAGCCGGTCTCCCAGGTCCTCCGTCGGGACCCCGGTCTGGTCCGCGATCTGCTGTCGCACCACGGGGCCGCTGGCCGTCGCCTGGAACGCGGCGACGAACTGGATCACGCCCTGCGCCCCGGTGTACTGGGAGGTGGGTCCGCCGACCAGTGCGGGCGGGTCCACCGTCGCGGTGGCGACGTACATCGGCTTCTGGAGGAACAGCAGCGCCGCGGCTCCCCCGGCCGCGACCAGCGGGATCAGAATGATCAGAGCGAGCCGGCGCCGTGCGGCCCTGAGGTAGTCAACGATCTCCATGCCCGGTCCTCTTTGTCTGTTGTCCGTTCCAGGTGAAGCCCACCCCTGGCAGCTGCTCGAGCCGCTCGTTCCAGGGGCGGTAGTAGTCCGTGAGACGCTCGTGGAGTGCCCGGGGGATGTCGAGCGGCGCATGGGTGGCCTTGAAGCGGTCCAGCCCGTCCAGGTGGACGGGCGTGAGCCCAAGGTGTGACCAGACCCGCGCGAGCTCCCCCTGCGGATCCGTGAACATCGACTCGCTGCGCATCACCAGCACCTGCTCCGGGGAGAAGTGGCGGTAGATGCGCTCCAGCTGCTCGGCATAGTGCCCGCGCTGGAGGTAGGTGTGGTGCCGGTGGGCGTAGCTCTCGTACCTCGGGTTCGTGCGGATCTTCTCCTCCTCGCCCTCCACCCGTTCGCCCTCCAGCGCGATCGCCTCGGCGAACGGCAGGTTCTCGAAGCCCTGCTGCGTCTCGTACTGGTGGTGGGACCAGGCGCGCGCGACCGGCTCGCGCAGGCTGACGATGAGGCGGACGTCCGGCAGGGCCGCCGCGATCCGCTCGATCGACAGGGGGTGGAACATGTAGTACGGGCTGGCCTCACCGGTGATCTGCACCCCATCGGTGGGTGGCTCGAACGACGAGAGGTACCACTGCCAGCCGCGCTGGAAGTTGACGTCGAAGTAGTGGGTTCCCTTGGCGAGGCGGCAGGGCGCCACCTGGGGGTGCTGGCTGATCCAGTGGGCGATCGAGGTCGAGCCGCCGCGCTTGGTCCCCACGATGAGGTAGCCGGGAGTCATGCCTCGCCGGCTGCCGATCCTGCTGCGCACCGGGGCCAGCAGGTGCCCCACCATCCTGCGTGTGCTCAACTCCCCTCACCCCCTCTGGCACGGAGTCGACCCGCCGCTGGCACACAGTGCGGATATCCCCAGAGACTAGAGGCCGGGCTGTGGTGGGGAGAGCCATTTGCGATATCTGCCTTCGAAGCGAATCCTTATGTCCTGTATGCGTATTCCGTGTCTACACCGGTCTCCGTCAGATGACGGAGACCGGTGGGAGGCAGGTGTAGGACTTCCCCGAAAACGGCTGTTCCACGGCGACCCTGGTGTGAGACTGGGCAGAACGCGGGGCGAGGGGAGCCAGTCGTGAAGAAAGCTGTGGGGGTGTTGGCTGCAGCCGCTGTCGCTGCGTCGATCGGCGGGTGCTCGACGGGTGGTGGGGCCGCAGGCGAGCCGCGCGCGACGCCGGTGGCCGTCGCGTCGACGGCCACTCCGTCGACCTCGACGACGCCGAGCCCGTCGACGACCACCACGGCGCCCCGGCCCACGACCGCTTCGCCGCCGCCGGCCCAGAACCCGGCGCTCGCCACGGCCCTCAACAACCTCGCCGCGCACAGCCGCGCGCTGAAGTCGAATGCCGCACTGGCGGGTGTCCGGAGCAGCGTCGCGGCCGGCCTCTCCACGTCGCGCAAGGGGCTGGTGGCGACGCGAGCCGCGGCGTACCAGAGCTCGGTGCGCAACTGCAGCTCGGTGGCCCGCGGGCTGGCCACGACCCGTTCCGGGGCCGCGGTGGTCGCGAAGGCGGCCGCCGGCCTGCCGGCCGTCGGTGCGACCCGGCAGCGGCAGCTGACGGCCCTGCAGGGGTCGATCACGACGGTCCGCGCCCTGGGCGCGAAGGCGAAGCCGGGGGCTGCGCCCAGCGCCACGGAGATCGCGGCGGCACTGCAGGCGGCGCAGGCGCAGCTCACCGAGGAGACGGCGGCTCTCGCGGCCATCCGCAAGTCCACCGCGGAGGGGTTGGGCCGGGCGCGCGCGACCGAGGCCTCGGCCGCGGCCATCTACTCGAAGGCCTGCTGACAGCGAGCTGGGCTCTCACGCGCCGCCTTCGAGCACCACGGAGCGTCGCTCGCGCTCGCGCTCGCGCACCGTTCACGTGCGTCCGCACGCCGCACGTTCGCGGTCGCCCAGCGCTCACATGCGACGGCGAGCACGGCCGGGGCGCCGCAGCCGCGCGACCAGCGACGTCGCGAGGGCGCGGTCGTCGGGCTCCACGCCCAGGCCGATGAGCACCCCGAAGAACACCGCCGCGACGACGGGTGCCGCGGCCACGACGACCGCGACCCAGTCGTCCACCCACTGGGTGAGCAGCGCCGCGGCGCCGGCTGCGGGGAGGGAGGCCAGCAGGATGCGGCCGATGCCGGCGCCGGCAGCCACCACACCCACCACGTACCGCGCCTGCAGGACCTTGGCGAGGTTGGCGACCACCAGCGAGGCGCTCCACGCGACCGCTGCGCCGACGATGCCGTAGGTCGGGATGAGGACGACGTTCAGGGCGAGGTTGAGGGCCAGGGCGGCCACGTTGTCGATCATGGTCAGGCGCACCCGCCCGGACATGTTCAGGACGGTGCCGCAGGGCCCCGAGGCCGCGCTCACGAGCTGGCCCAGCGCCAGGATCACCGTGACCGCCGCGGCCGTGGAGTAGGACTCGCCGAAGTAGCCGAGCAACTGGCGCGGGAAGACGATGAGCACGATGAACGCGGGCATCGAGAGCGTGAGGATCCAGCGGGTGGCGCTGCCGTAGGCCCGCGCCGCCTCGGCGGTCTGGCCCGTGTGGAAGAGGTGGGCCATGTGCGGTGTGAAGGCGGCGTTGATCGGAGCCATCACGAAGACCGCCAGCATGACCAGCCGGGTCGCGACGTTGAACGAGCCGACCTCTCCCTGGCCCTCCATCGCGCCCAGCACCAGCGTGCCCACCCAGATGAGGCCGGTGGCGGCCAGGGCGGAGAACCAGCTGACCATCGAGAAGCCGAAGATCTCCCGGATCTCGTAGACGGCGCCGGCCTTCGGCGTGCCGCGCAGCTGGGCCCGCAGCGCCAGGCCCGCCAGCACGGCGGCTGTCCACGCCGCCGCCACGACGGCCCACATGGCCCCCTCGAAGCCTCGGCCCAGACCGAGCGCGACGGCGGTGAGGGCCAGCTTGAGGAGCGGCTCGAAGATGCGCCCGATCAGCGTGAAGGGGCGCTGCGTGCGCCAGCCCTGGGTCGCGGCGAGTGCGGCGTCCGAGAACGTCACCGCAGGCAGGCTCAGCCCGACGAGCCGCACACCCGTCGCCATGCTGGGGTCGCCCAGCGTGGTGGCCACCCACGGCGCGAGCAGGGCCAGGCCGGCGCCGATCGCCGCCGAGGCCACCGCCGTGATGCCCAGGCCCATCCGCAGCGTCCCCCGGAGCCGGCCGGCGTCGCCGTCGGCGACGTGCATGGCGACGAACCGCGTCATCGCCGAGCGGAAGCCCGCCAGCGACAGCAGGGCCAGCAGCGACAGGATGGCGAAGCAGGACGCGTAGCGGCCGACGTCCTCCTCGCCGAGCCTCGCGAGGAGGGAGATGATCGCGAAGAGCGCCAGCTGGTTGCAGACCGCGCCGACCAGGTTGAGGCCACCGCCACGCCCCATCCGGCTGATGTCCGCGGAGACCGCCTGGCTGGTCACTGCCGCAGGTTCCACCGGCCGAAGGGATCGGTCGCCCGGCTCCTGGCCACGTAGGCCGCCGCGGCCGAGAACGCCACGAGGTACCAGAGGCTGACGACGTTGGACATCATGTTCGAGCCCAGGCTGCCGATGAGGAAGGCCACGGCGCAGCCCAGTGCCCCGGCTGCGACGCCGTTCTCGAGCGTGCCGCGCACCGTGCGCTGCACCGCCAGGATCGCGTTGCCCAGCAGGAAGAAGTGGACCATCACGTAGGCCGCCAGGCCGACCAGCCCGGTCTCGACGTAGGCGCGGATGAAGTCGTTGTGGGGCTGCTTCGCGGCCGACGTCTGGTACTGGGTCATGTTGAGGCCGATGCCGGTGACGGGGTTCTGGTTCGCCAGCGGCAGCACCTTCGTCCAGTAGTTGATGCGCCACTGGAGGCTGTTGCCGGTCTCCGGCCGGCCCGCCACCTGTTCCTCGGCCGTCAGCGTGGCGAAGCGCGCCGAGAGGCCGGGGATGAGCGCCGCGGCGAGCAGCGCGCTGGCGGCGAACCCGACGATGAGCTTGCTCCGCCGCTGCGCGAGGGCCACGACGACGATGCCCACCACCGTCGCGAGGATCGCCGAGCGGGTCAGCGTCAGCAGCAGGAACACCGAGGAGAGCCCGAGCACGGGCAGCATCGTCCACTTGAGCCGCCGGCTCAGCGACGGGTAGACCGCCACGCCGAAGATGATCATGAAGGCGAGGTACCGCGCGAAGGTGTTGGACTGCGCGAACGGCCCGGTGAGCCGGGTGAAGCTGCCCTTCTCCTCCGAGGCGGGGTCGCCGACGGCGAGCCCGAAGGCCGTGTAGGCGAGCGGGAACAGCATGCTGGCGTACGCGGCATACAGGACCTTGAGCATCGACTCGCGGTCGCGGATGATCTGCTCGAGGACGACGAACATCATCACGACGGACAGGATGCGGGCGGTCTCCAGCAGCGCTGCCTCGGGTGGGGTCGCGCCGATGACGCTGACCGCTCCGGCGGCGACGAAGACGATGAGGGCCGTGCGCAGCGGGGAGCCCCGCAGCTTCCGCCCGCTCGAGTACTGCGCCAGCAGCCACAGGACCGACGCGACGATGAACAGCATCGAGAGCAGGGAGGCCGGGTCGAGGCCGCGGGCGGCGGCGGTGTTGGTGGCCGTGTTCCCCGCGGAGGGGCCGCTGAGCTTGAAGAGGTCCAGGCTCGCCCGGACCCCGAGCAGGAGCAGCACGAAGACGGAGTACCGCGTGAAGGCCAGTGCGGCCAGGGCCAGCCCGACGGCCGTCGCCAGCGGGATCACGACGAACCGCTTGTCGTCCCCGCCCATCGACATCCCGGAGATGACCGCTGCGGCGCACGACACGAGGGCCAGCAGGATCAGGGCCAGGCGTGAGCCGATCCGTCCCCGGGGGGAGGGTGCCTCGTGCCGCCCGTGCGGGGCGCGGCGTTCCGTGACCAGGCTGCTCATGGCGTCCCCTGCTCGACGAGGGCCGGCTGCCCGGCGCGGTTGCGGTTCCGGCGGCTGGCGAGGGCGGGGAAGCCGTGGCGGCGGCGGACGAGCATCCACACCACGGGTGCTCCGAGGGCCAGGACGGCGAGGGCGATGCCGGTCTGCAGGGTCGGCACGCCCAGGAGCTTCAGCGACGAGGCCAGGAGGACGAAGGCCAGCGCCCGGCGCACGAACCCGCCGGGGGCGCGCGAGGACAGCCGCGCGCCCAGCCAGGCGCCCGGCACGCTGCCGATGATCAGCGAGGCCGTGAGGGCGAGCTGGAAGTCACCGAAGAGGATGTGCCCGAGGGCGGCGGAGGCGACGAGCGGGACGGCCTGCACGAGGTCCGTCCCGACGAGCGAGCTGGCCTTGAGCAGGGGGTACAGCGCCATCAGCGAGATGATGACGAGCGACCCGGAGCCGACGGAGGTCATGCCGACGACCAGGCCGCCGATGACTCCGACGACCACCGTGGGCACGATCCGCAGCCGCACCTCCGGTCGGCCCTGGGGGAGCGGGTCGGCGCTCCCGTCACGGCGGCGCGCCCGCTCCAGCAGGCGCAGGTAGGCGCGCACCGCCAGGCCGCTCGCGGCGATGAGCAGGGCCACGCCGAGCGAGAACTGCACGATGCTCTGCAGCTGCTCGCCGGTGCCGAGCGCCCGCATCAGGAGGACCCCGGCGAAGGCCGCCGGGACCGAGCCCACGCACAGCCACTTCACGAGCTGCAGGTTGACCGTCCCCCGCCGCAGGTGCACCGCGCCACCCACCGGCTTCATCACGGCGGCTGCCACGAGGTCGCTCGAGACGGCGGTCAGCGGCGGGATGTTGAAGAAGAGCACGAGGACGGGTGTCATCAGCGCGCCGCCGCCCATGCCGGTCAGGCCCACGACGATGCCGATGCCGAAGCACGCGGCGATGAGGGCGGGGTCGAGGTTCATGACGCTCCTGCCTGCACCCAGCCGCCGCGGGTGAGGTGGTCGATGACCCGTTGCGCCGCCTCCTCGCGGCCCAGGGCGGAGGTGTCGACGCGCAGGTCCGCGTCGGTGGGCACGTCGTAGGGGGAGGAGATCCCGGTGAACTCCGGGATCCGACCCTGGCGGGCCTGGGCGTACAGGCCCTTGAGGTCCCGGCGCTCACACTCCTCGATCGGTGTGCTGACGTGGACGAGCACGAAGTCCCCTGCCTGCTCGACCATGTGCCGGACCTCCTCACGCGTGTGCGCGAACGGTGCGATGGGCGAGCAGATCGCGATGCCGCCGTGGCGCGCGATCTCCGCGGCCACGTAACCGATCCGCCGGACGTTGAGCTCGCGCGACGCCTGGTCGAACCCGAGGCCCGCCGACAGCATCTGCCGCACCCGGTCCCCGTCGAGCAGTGTGACCGTGCGAGTCGTGCGAGCGGTCATCCACGCGGCCACGTCACGCGCGAGCGTCGACTTCCCCGAGCCGGAGAGCCCGGAGAACATCAGGGCCACGCCGCGCTGGTGCCGGCGGGGCAGCCACGCGCGCAGGGCCGCCTCGGTGCCGGGCTCGACCCCGACGAGGGGGCCGGCGTCACGACCGTCGACCAGCGCGGCATGGGCGCTCGCCCAGGTCGCGGCCGTGTCAGCGGGTGACGTGTCGCTCAGGCTGTGCACCGCGGTGGCGCCGAGGCGCCGTGCGATGCGGTCGACGAGCGCCGAGTCGCTGAGCGGGTCGTGGGGCTCGAGCGGGACGGTGCGCAGGGTGGCGTCGAGGGCGCCGATGGCGTCGACCAGGTCGGCCGCCAGCCGCAGCAGCAGGCGCGTCGGCACCCAGGCCCGCCCGTCGCTGTGCTCCGGGACGAGCACCACCGGTGCCGGCGCCGACGCCGACCAGGTCCGCAGCGGGGCCAGGTCGTCGGCCATCGGCGGACGCTCGAGCAGCAGGAGCGGACGCCCCCGCAGCGACGGGTCGTCGAAGTCCACGGTGCTCCGGGCGCCGACGCCGGACTCCCGCGCCCGCAGGCGCCGGGGTATGCCGCGGACCACGTTGGGCAGGCCCGGCACGGGCCGGGCCCCCTCCAGCGCCGCCAGCGGGGTGTGCTCCTCGTCGCGCAGCACCAGCCCACCCGCGGCCAGCGCCGCGGCGACCTCGCCGCCCGGCAGGGCCACCCCGATCTCCCGCGGCTCGCCGCCCGGCAGCTCCAGAGTGGCAGTCCGCGCCACCGGTGCGCCCAGCACCTGCCCCGGGGGCAGGACCCCGGCCAGGGCCAGCATCAGGTCGGCGGTGCCCAGCGGCCCCAGCGTCAGGTCCGGGAGGCCGTGGTCCCAGGCCGAGGGGGCAGCCGCCGTGCGGTCGTCCTCGACGAGGCTCATGGGGCCATCACCCGGCAGGCAGTCCCCAGCCCCCTGCCGTGAGCGCCCCGTCTCGCCACACCGTGCCTGTGTCCCATCCCGCACACCCCTCACGAGTGGCCTCTGCTGCCCCGCCCAGCGCACCATCCCTCGAGCGCCGGTCCCCAAACGGGGCAGCGGCCGGCCACCTCTTGCCGTTTCGTCAGTCTAGGTGTGAGCCGGTGCCGTGGTGCGGCTTTCCCAAACATGCGAAAACCCTTTGCGGACAACAGTTCTCGCATCCCCCTAGACCGTCACCAACGGTGACCAATGGGGCACTTCCCCCCGTGGCCCCACCCGTGTCGTCTGCCGACCCGGTTAGGCTGGGAGCACCCCGCTGCGCTCGCAGTGGGGCGTTCGTGCTGTCAACCGTGCCAGGAGCCACCGTCCCATGAGCCTCGGCCACCTGCTCGACGTCCTCTCCGCCGACCCGGGCGTCGCGGCTGCGCTCGCCGCCGCCCGGCGCGAGGAGCCCACCGTCGACGTGGCGGTCGCGCCCGGTGCACGCCCGGCGCTGCTGGCGGCGATGGTCCGCGGCTCCGGCCCGCAGGGCCGCGCCAGGCCGCTGCTCGCGGTGACGGCCACCACCCGTGAGGCCGAGGACCTCGGCGCAGCGCTGCGCTGCCTCCTCGCCCCTGACACCGTCGCCGACTTCCCGGCCTGGGAGACCTTGCCCCACGAGCGGCTCAGCCCGCGCAGCGACACCGTCGGCCGCCGGCTGGCGGTGCTGCGCCGCCTGCGCCACCCCGGGGGGGACCCGTCCAACGGCCCGCTGCAGGTCGTCGTCGCCCCGATCCGGTCCGTGCTGCAGCCGCAGGTCGCGGGCCTGGGCGACCTGGAGCCGGTCGAGCTGCGGCCCGGGGACACCGCGCCGCTCGAGGACGTCGTACGCCGGCTGGCCGACGCGGCGTACACCCGCGTCGACCTGGTCGAGAAGCGCGGCGAGTTCGCGGTCCGCGGCGGCATCGTCGACGTCTTCCCCCCGACCGAGGAGCACCCGCTGCGGGTGGAGTTCTGGGGTGACGAGGTCGAGGAGATCCGCAGCTTCGCCGTCGCCGACCAGCGCACCCTCGACACCGTCGAGCGACTGTGGGCGCCGCCGTGCCGGGAGCTGCTGCTCACCGAGGCGGTCCGGCAGCGGGCGGCCGAGCTGGGGGAGAAGCACCCGCAGCTGGTCGAGCTGACCGACAAGATCGCTGCCGGCATCGCGGTCGAGGGGATGGAGTCGCTGGCGCCGGCACTGGTCGACGAGATGGAGCTGCTGGTCGACCTGCTCCCGCCCGAGACCCACGTGCTCGTCGTCGACCCGGAGCGCGCCCGCACCCGGGCACACGACCTGGTCGCCACCAGCGAGGAGTTCCTCGGCGCCAGCTGGGCCGTGGCCGCCGGCGGCGGGACCGCCCCGATCGACCTCGGCGCGGCGTCGTACCGCTCCATCGCCGACGTCCGCGAGCACACCCTCGACCAGGGCAAGCCGTGGTGGACGATGAGCCCGTTCGGGATCGGCGGCGACGGTCTCGACACGCTCGCTGGCGCTCGCCACTCGACCACCGGGGGCGAGGTGCTGCGCGACGTCACCGGCGAGATCGTGACCGCCGGCGTGGACGTCGCGGTCGGGGCGGTCGAGACCCGGGGCCTGTCGGCGCGCCCGGCCGAGAGCTACCGCGGCGACTTCGAGCACGCCGTCCGCGACATCGAGCAGTGGCGCAAGGACGGCCGGCGGGTCGTCGTGGTCCACCCCGGCCACGGCCCGGCCCAGCGCATGGTCGAGGTGCTCGCCGAGCACGACGTCCCGGCGCGGATGCTGGAGGAGGTCGCCACCGCGGCGGACCTCTCCCCGGAGGTCGTCACCGTGACCTGCGGCGCGGCGACGGAGGGGTTCGTCGACGAGCGTAACGGCCTGGTCCTGCTCACCGGTGAGGACCTGTCGGGCCAGAAGGCGTCCACCCGCGACATGCGGAAGATGCCGGCCCGCCGCAAGCGGCAGATCGACCCGCTCGAGCTCTCGGCCGGCGACTACGTGGTCCACGAGCAGCACGGCGTCGGCAGGTTCGTCGAGATGAAGCAGCGCGAGGTCGGCGGCGCGGTCCGCGAGTACCTCGTGCTCGAGTACGGCGCCTCCAAGCGCGGCGGGCCGCCGGACCGGCTCTACGTGCCGGCCGACGCGCTGGACCAGGTCACCCGCTACGTCGGGGGTGAGCAGCCCTCGCTCGACCGGCTCGGTGGCGCCGACTGGGCCAAGCGCAAGGGCCGGGCCCGCAAGGCAGTGCGCCAGATCGCCGCCGAGCTGATCAAGCTCTACGCGGCACGCCAGGCCACCCAGGGCCACGCGTTCGGTCCGGACACGCCCTGGCAGACCGAGCTCGAGGACGCGTTCCCCTTCCACGAGACCCCCGACCAGCTGAGCACGGTCGAGGAGGTCAAGGCCGACATGCGCCGCGTCGTACCCATGGACCGGCTGGTCTGCGGCGACGTCGGCTACGGCAAGACCGAGATCGCGGTGCGGGCGGCGTTCAAGGCCGTCCAGGACGGCAAGCAGGTCGCGGTCCTGGTGCCGACCACGCTGCTGGTCACCCAGCACCTCTCGACGTTCCAGGAGCGGATGAGCGGCTTCCCTGTCCGCATCGAGGGGCTGAGCCGGTTCCAGACCGACAAGGAGGCCCGCGAGGTCATCGACGGCCTGGGCGACGGCAGCGTCGACATCGTCATCGGCACCCACCGGCTGCTCTCCAAGGACATCACCGTCCAGGACCTGGGGCTGCTGATCGTGGACGAGGAGCAGCGCTTCGGCGTGCGCCACAAGGAGCGCATCAAGCAACTGCGCGCCAAC